>JAQVTV010000157.1 GCA_028699855.1 Candidatus Izemoplasmatales bacterium
TTAGTAACTTCCAAAGAGTATGTTTCATCATAAACAAGTTGTTCTAAGATTGTCTCGAATCAATATCGTTGATTTATCATTTTTCGATAGGCAATGGTATGGCAATGCTTTTGCGGGTTATCATTATGACTAGGTATAAAAAGAAATTATCTAGCGACACTGTTGCTAGTGTAATCCATCGGCGGGAACACATTTGGTTATCTCTAACTACATGACTCCAGTAATGTATTCAGACATAACTGGGTATTCACCTGAATGGTGGCAATGGGCACTTTCGGGAGCCCAAATTGCTTTGGGTGTTCTAATGTGTGCAACTGGAATTGGCGCCGTGGCTGGAGTTTCTTTACTTGTTTCCGGAGTATCCATGTTGGCATCGAATACAATGTCAGCCTTAGGAATGGATGACAAGTTGTCTATGCAAATTCAGTCCGGGCTCAATGTGGTTGCTGGTATAGCCCTAAGTTTTGTTCCTGGAATGGGTGGACTCGGGGCAAGCATGATTGGCGCAGGAATTTGTAGTTTTGCGGGTGGTTATGTTAGCGAAGCGCTAGGTGGAAGTTATGCACTTGGCTGGGGAATAGGTAATTTTGTCGGTGGCATTGCTGGGGGAATGGCATATAAAGGCATAATCAACCGCCTAAATACTCCATCAAACATGATGAACAGTTTTTCAAATCATTCCAACAGATGGAAGCTAATGAATGAGGTGACTGAAGCGGCAAGAGGAAGGGCATATAGAGGCGGAACGTCAGTCTATAGATATTTTCAAAATATTTATACTAGTGGTAAACTTGGAACTCATACAATTACTGTGCTAGAAAGAATAGCCCATTATCATTTCTTTTTCTGGTAAAAAATAAGGAGAATATTATGACTAATAAGGAGTATGTTTTAGACTGTTTAATGGATGGTAGCGAGGCGGAAAAACAAATCGTAGAATTCTTTAGGTTTCTTCAAATTGAAATAAGCGTTGAAGAAATCAGATTTTTGATTCAGGAATTGGTCAATGAGGGGCTCATATTCCAAGATAATAAGTGGGTAAACGAACTTGGTGAAAGCCCATTTTCGATTTCTTTAAAGGGAAGAGAAGTGTGGAGCAAAATCAAAACGAAGAAATAGCCAAAAAGCATTGAATGGATTTTTAATACACAATATATTTCGAAAGGCAAACAGACTCAGTATTAACGATGTAGGTTAATCACCTAATTTTTCATTATGGAATATTGAGTCATACCGCCCAGTTTTAGCAGTTTTTGTCTATTCACAATTTGATGTATAATAGACTCAAAAGAGTCTGTTTGTATCAGGTGTGAATGATGAAAGCAAATAGAATGACCGCCCTGTATTGCAGAATTTCAAGAGAGGATGAAATGACTGATGTCAGTTCAAGTATTGAGACACAGAAAACATTCTTAAAAAGGTATGCGAATCAAAACAAGTATGATAATATCCAATTTTACATCGATGATGGGCATTCGGGTGTAAATTTCGAGAGACCTGGATTTATCGCTTTAAAGGAAGATATTGAAAGAAATCGAATAGAAATCGTCATCACTAAGGATCTGTCTAGACTTGGAAGAGACTATCTGACGACAGGTTCTTACATTGAGCATTATTTCCTAATGAATAATGTTAGGTACATAGCCATATACGATCAAGTCGATATGCTGCTTAACGAGAATGATTTTGCCCTTTTTCACAATATTATTGATGAATGGTACGCAAGGGACATCAACAAGAAGATACGGGCATGAACTGGTATTATAAAAGTAGACATGTTAAAAGGATTAACACAGTCTACTTTTTTTGTTTTAATTATTAAGTTTTGATATGTTTGATAATAACCTGTTCTAGCTTTTTACGATATATACTATAGTATCAAAAAACACGCCATCAGACCTTTATTCATCGGGTTATGGGGTTTTCTTTCTTATTCTTTTGTGCGTGATCGCATGTGCGGGAACAATAAGACATCCCGGATTGACTGGCTGTTCGTCAGCAACATCACCAAGCGGTCGATACCGATTCCGATACCGCCCGTGGGAGGCATGCCGTACTCCAACGACTCGACAAAATCAATATCCATTTCATTGGCCTCGTCATTGCCGAGGTCTTTTTCTTTGAGTTGGTTGAGGAAGCGTTCCTTTTGATCCACGGGGTCGTTAAGCTCGGTGTAGGCGTTGCCATATTCCCGCCCGTCGATGAAGAGTTCAAAACGATCGGTGAAACGAGGATTGTTTTCCTCTTTTCGTGTCAGGGGCGAGACTTCGATGGGATAGCCGTGGACAAATGTAGGTTGGACGAGGTCTTTCTCACAGTAGACTTCGAAGAAGAGGTTGATGATGTGACCGACACCGAACCAATGTGGCTTGAGTTCAAGATTGTGCGCTTTTGCGAGTTCGCGCGCGGTTTCAAAATCCGTGACGGCTTCGAAATCAATGCCGGTTTTTTCCCGAATCAGATCAGTCATGCGCACGCGTCTCCAGCCCTTTTCGAGGTGGATCGTTTTTTCACCATAGGTGATCGTCTGTGTATGCAAAGTTTCTTGGGAGATTGAAGCGATGAGATCCTCGCACAAGTCCATCATCCCTTCGAGATTGCTGTAGGCGAGATAGAGTTCGATTGTGGTGAATTCGGGATTGTGTTTGACATCCATCCCTTCATTACGGAAGAGTCTCCCGATTTCATACACGCAATCAAAACCGCCTGTGATCAAGCGTTTGAGATAGAGTTCCGGAGCGATGCGCAAATAGAAAGGCATATCCAGAGTGTTGTGGTGGGTGACGAACGGCCGGGCATTAGCGCCTCCCAAGATGGGATGAAGGATCGGGGTTTCAACTTCCAAATACCCCCGAGCATCGAGATAGCGACGCATCGATTGGATCATTTTTGATCTTAAAACGAAGGTTTTCCGCGAGTCCTCGTTCATGATGAGATCCACATAGCGTCTACGGTATCGTTCTTCGACATCGACGAGGCCGTGGAATTTTTCCGGAAGCGGTCTCAAAGCTTTGACGAGATGGAGATATTCGGTGACTTTCAAGGACAACTCACCGGTATTGGTGATCATCGCATGGCCAGCGACGGCAACGATATCGCCGATATCGCCACTTTGAAAAACGGCGTATGAATCACTTCCGACGACATCTTCCCGAACATAGATCTGGAGTTGTCCATACTGGTCTTGAATATGGGCGAAGCCCGCCTTGCCTTTGATCCGCCGAGTCATGATCCTTCCGGCGATTTTGATAAGTTTAGGGTTGGGGTCATCGTGAAGGTCTTCTTTGGTCCGATGGGCATACGCTTGCTTGAACGATTCCGTGTTGTGTGTCCGATCGAAGCGTTTGCCGAAGGGATCGATGCCATTTTCTCGAAGCATCGATGCTTTGTTTCTGCGGACGATTTCTTGTTCTGAGAGTTTGTTTTCCATAGGTTTACTCCGTGTACCCCGTGGCGAGGATGATGAGGTCGAGATTGCTATACATGATAGAAAGATAATTTTTTCCTTCTGAGCGTTCTTTGGCGGTCAAGGTTTGTAAAATGTCATATTGTAATTTGAC
>JAQVTV010000158.1 GCA_028699855.1 Candidatus Izemoplasmatales bacterium
TGATACTAAAGACTTTCTTGAGCATTCTCGTTGCCTCCTTATGGGGTGAGATCCACTGACAAGATTTCCATGAGATAGAGATGGGCGAACAGGGCACAAGGCCAAGTGAACCATTCGCGGCTGTAATGGGCGGGGTCATTGGCGTTGAAGGCCTCATGCATGACATAGGTTCCTCCCGTCGTCGCGACCATCATCTCAATCATCTCGATGATTTCTTCTGAATCAAGCGATGTCAATCCTTGCATGGCGAGCGCCATATGCCAGACCACCGGCAATTCGGGATGGGTCTGATAGATGATGTCATGGGGATCACCGATGCCCCGGGCATAGGTCCCCTCGTGATACCAGGGATTGTCATCGGACAAAATGAAATTGCGGGTATTGAGATAGATAGGATCGTCTGTGTCGAGATATCCGAGCCAAGGAGCAGAAAGCAGACTCGGGATGTTGGCCGCATCGGCCAACAACTTTTCGTGCGAACTATCCTGATCAGCGGTCGCAGCGGTCGTTTCGAAGACATAGATTTTCCCGTAGACGGGATGATTGTATGTCCCATAGGTCTCGATCGCCATGCGCACTTCTGCGGCAAGCGTCTCGGCGCGCGCCTTCGTCTCGGGCGCGAGATCCAAAGTCTCGAGCAGGAGCGCCATCTTTTCAAGCGTTGCCACGGCGAACATGTTTCCCGGAATGAAGTAGCGATAATACTGCACATCGTCACTCGGACGATAGCCACTCCAGATCAACTTGCTTTCGGGGTGAAAATAATGCGTGGAAATGTCACGATCCGCTTGATGGGTGATCCGGTAATTGTCATCGGAGTGGTTTTGTTCGTCAATCAAGGTTGAAATGACTTGTTCCACCGTCATGACGAAGAAGTAATCAAAGATCTCGGTTTTTCCGGTGATCTGATAATACTCATACGCCAACCATAAGGGGTAACACAAGGAATCGATTTCGAACTTGCGTTCAAAGACCGAGCCGTCGCGGTTGAACGCATTGGCATAGGGATCGCGGCGGATCTGTTCGAATTGTTGCCTCAGCAAGCCTTCGACCATACGGGTGATATCGGGATCGATCGTCATGAACTGCAAGTAAGGCAAGACTTGCGCGCTGGAATCGCGGAGCCACATCGCATGGATGTCGCCCGTGATCACGAAGGTCATCCCGTTCGCCCGATGCTCGAGGACGGTCGGAAACGTGTCTTTATAGGTTTCGATGCCATCGATCGTCGCGTAAAATGTTTTCCTCAGGGTCGTGCGCTCCACCGGATCGCTGATCGCCTCGATCAGCGGATCGACGAACGCGCGCATCGCAGTGTACGTATAGTCGCCTTCGACTAGAGTCAAGAGATTCAAGGCGATTTCGTCGGTCACCACCGGTGTCTCCTGATAATATGTCTGGATCGCTTCGAGCGTGATCAAACCCCAATCGCCCCGTGAATTATCGACAATTTCGAGATACAGGGCTTCGCCAGCATAGGCGTTGAGATCGATGAAATACAGATGCGTGGCTTCTTCATCGCTATCTTTCCAACGATCGGAATAGGTGCGAAACACTTCTTCGTTCGTTCCAACCTTTTTCACGGACAGATAGGTGAGATCGCGGTGTTTCGTCGCTCCTAATCGAAAAGAGATGATGCCTTCTCCGCCGACCAGGAAGGCTGAGGAGCGGAGCAGTCCGACTTTGCTTTCATCGGATCGGTTCGACAGGCGAAATGTGTCATTGATATGACTGCTTCGGAAACTGCCACTTTCACCGACCACCGTCCATCCCGCGAGTGTCCCGGAACTGAAATCACCGTTTTGCAACGCATGAGGTATCGCCACCAAAGGCGAAAAGACGGGTCGGATGTTATGGGCGAAGATGCCGGAAGCGAGATTGGGGATAGAAGGATAATGGGTGATGATATCATCGATGAGGATCACACCCCCGGGCTGCGTCGATTGATCGACGATCAACACATAGACTTCCTGACCGATATAAGCCGATAAACTGACATAGTAGCGCGACATCCGAAACAGATTCGGATCATCATCTCCCGTCAACGTCGTCTGATTACCGATGCGGAAGAGTTCGATATCTGTCTGGGCATCTTTGATTGCGACATAGGTGAGTCCGGGATGATAACCCCCACCGAACATGAAAGAGATATATCCGCTTCCGCTGATCTGGAACGATTCGGAACGCATCATCCCCGTTTGCGAATGATGGTAATCGCCAAAGAAATATTGGCCTTGTTTCTGGGTGGGGATTCCCCCTCTCAATTCCGATTGGTCGCTGATCGCATCCGCGCTGAACGCATCACCCGACAAGACCGTCCATCCTTCCAAATCGCCGGTTTCAAAACCGAGATTGACCCAACTTGAAGTTGTTTCGGTCGTGGTCGGGGATGTGGGCGAAGTCGAAGGAATATAGGTTGAGGGAATCTGCGTCGTGACCGCAGTGGTCACGACCGGTTCCGTTGTGGAATGCATTATTGTCGTATCCGAGGCACATCCGGAAAGTAAGCTGAGGATACTGATCAAAAACATGATGAATAGTCGTTTATTCATGGCTATTCTCCTTTGAATGTCGCATCATGCGACAGGTGTTTTAGGTGTGATGACCCACGTATCGACAAGCGTTCCATCGAGATCGATCGTTTCGATCAAGATGTGTTCGTGCGTCAGGCTGATCATGGAAATGGTACTCAACGTATCTTCGATATAGAATGAGAAGATATCGCCATCCGCTCCTTCCACATAGCGGAACTTGTGTCCAGCACTCCCACCGATCAGATAATAGATGCCTTGATCATCGGGAAGTCCGTTCTGAAGCCGCGGTGTGCGGGCATAGATGTGATCATGACCGGAGAGGACGAGATCGATCCCCGCCTGGTCGAATGTCTGAAGCCAGTTGGTCTGCATCTCCGATGCGCTGCCTTCGTGGAAGGTGCCATACATGCTGTAATGGGTCGCGACGATGACGAAATCTTGGCGGTGTGCGTCGACCACATCCAAAAGCCATGTCTGTTGCTGGGCCAAATCGTCATCCGTCACCGTATCGAGCATGACGAAGAGGACGTTGTCATAGATCACATAGTAGGATGAATGGGTGGATGAAAGAGTGTAATTCTCGGGATGGTTGAAGAAGAGATCATAGAAGGCGTTGCTCGAGACCGAGAAACTCTGATTTTGATAATCATGATTGCCGGGGATGCTCATGAGCGGCAAGCCCGAAGGCAAGGAGCGATACAGCCGTTCCCAATCGGCTTCACGCATCCCGACTTCCACGAGATCGCCGGTGATGAGGCCGAAACGATAATCGTCGTAATAGGTGTAAGCCTGTTGAATCAGCCTCGTGGTGATCTCGGCTTGCTGGAAATGATCCGACTGCGTATCCGTCAGAAAGAGGAAACGATAACTGCCTGCGCTCGGCGCCGTCACATAGGTTTGCACGGCAGTTGTGGACGCATAGGTGCGCAAGCGGTACCTCACGGTTTGTTGGGGTGAGAGTCCGGATATGTCAGTCTGGAACACATACCGCGGCAAGAACCCGTAGACTTTGCCTTCAATGTTG
>JAQVTV010000159.1 GCA_028699855.1 Candidatus Izemoplasmatales bacterium
CTCCGCACATGGTGCCAGACGTTTTGATGTGAACGTCATGGAAGAAATTTACAACCAACCCTTGGAATGGATCTACTGTTTGCCAGATGATTTACCGAAGTCGCATCCCGAACTCGTAGACATCGGCGGTGACTGGATGGGTAACCGCGTCGGTTTCGATGCGGGAGGAAGCGATATGAAGGTCGTGGCTGTTCAAGATGGCAACATCTTGTATCAAGAAGAGATCATCTGGCATCCCAAAGTGAACTCGGACGCCTCATACCACCGAAAACAGATTGAAGAAGCCATGACCAAGGCTGCAAGTCATCTCAATCATGTGGATCGTATCGGTGTGAGTTCTGCGGGAATCATCGTCTCCAATCAAGTTCGCGTGGCGTCTTTGTTCATTCGCGTTCCAAAAATCGAACGCATCGCTCGATTGCAACACATCTATACGGAGATAGCTCAATCATTCGGTGCGAGCGTCCAGGTCGCCAATGATGGCGATGTGGCGGCTTTCATGGCATCTCGAACCCTAAAACAGGGTAACCTCCTCGGAATCGCCCTGGGTACGAGCCAGGCTGCGGGATATATCAATCCCGAAGGAAAGTTTCTTGGCTGGCTTTGGGAGTTGGCGTTTGTTCCGGCCGCGATAAATGCGGATGCGGCAGTCGACGAATGGAGTTGTGATTCAGGAGTGGGGGCGAAATACCATTCCCAGGATGCGATGATTCGTCTCGCTGAACAAGGCGGAATCACCTTTGATCCATCGTTGACACCCGCGGAGAAGTTAAAGCACATCGCCGATCTTGCTCAAGCGGGATCGCAAATCGCGCTGGACACTTACCATGATGTTGGAGTATACTTGGGTTATTCGCTGGTTTACTATCATATGTTTGTGCCTTTTTCCGCAGTGATGTTGATGGGACGAGTCACGAGCGGAGTTGGGGGCGCTAGCCTGATTCAAGCGGCACGCGATGTATTGCTTAAGCATCAAGTAGATTGCACCATCCACCTGCCGGATGAGAATGATCGCCGATTGGGCCAAGCTTTGGCGGCAGCGTATTTATAGGAGGATCAGCCATGCAAGATCATACCATGATCTACCATCCAAAAAAAGGAATCAAGGGGAAAGTGCGTTTTTTAGCGATTGCAGCGCATCATGATGATATCGAGATCATGGCGACGGACGGGATTCTTCGCAGTCTTCAAGGCGAAGGCGCTTTTGTGGGCGTCGTCGTGACCGACGGGGGCGGAAGCGCACGGGATGGCAAATTTCGGAACTATACCGATGAGATGATGAAACAAGTGCGAATCAAAGAACAAAAACGAGCCGCGGATCTGGGAAAATACCAAGATATCGTCTTTTTAAATTTCCCAAGCGAGAAGGTAAAGGCTTCAGACGCCTCGGTTCGTATGGCGATGAAACGTGTGATTACAAGGCTTCAACCCGAGTTCATCTACACGCATAATCTGTGTGACAAACACCCTACCCATGTCGCTGTGGCACATCAACTGATTCAGACGATCAACGCACTGCCCGCCGATGCCAAACCCAAAGCGTTGTATGGGGTTGAAGTGTGGCGGGATCTTGACTGGATGTCGGATGATGAAAAAGTGGTGTTTGATGTCTCGAAAGGCAAACGCCTGACACAGAGACAACTTTTGGCTCATCAAAGTCAAGTTGCCGGCGGGAAGAGATATGATCTCGCGACCATTGGCAGAAGAAGCGCTCATGCGACCTATCATGCGAGCCATTCAGTGGATCAATCCTCACAACTCATCTATGCGATGGATCTCACCCCTTTGATTGACGGCAGAGAAAAGAGTATTCGCGCTTTTGTTCAGGCGAAGATGGAGAGATTTGTCCAAGATGTTTTGAATCAAATCAACGAATGATTAATCTATGAATGCACCAAATCGGTGCATTTTTTGATGAAAAAAGATGATTGCCGTAGCGACAATCATCTCGAATGAAACCGGAGGATAAGGAGGATCTTATTCCAGTTCATTGGTGATAGGTAAGGTGTTCTTTTTACTTTCGTTAAAAACGAATAACGATTCCTTGTTGATGAATGCCTCGACCACATCTGGGTCAAAAGAGATTGAAGCCTCCGATTTGATGATTTTGACTGCCGTGTGATGGGTTCGTTTCCCGCGATAGGTTTTTTGGGTGGTCAGGTTGTCATAGGCGTTCGCAACTGCGACAATTCGCGCTTCAAGCGGAATATCATGACCTTTGAGGTTATACGGGTATCCGAGGCCATCAAAACGCTCGTGATGATACATAGCTACTTTTTGCGCCATGTGCCAGATCGGTTCATCGGGATGGTTTTCCAAAACTTGGGAAAAGTATTGGTTCCCAATGATGGGATGTCGATTCATCTCGTTTTTTTCTTCGGTGGTATACTTTCCCACTTTGTCGCGTACGATCGGATGAATGCCGAATTTGCCGATATCGTGATATAGACTCGCATAAAAGATGTTCTCTACGAAATCGCCATTCGTGAAACTCGCGAATTTGCCTTTTTCCGCTAGATCCAAAGCAATCTCATATGCCACGAGCGCTACGTTCAAGCTGTGTTCTTTCATAGTGGGATCGAAGATATCAAGCAATTCCATGAATAGGCTCGATGATACCGGAAGCAAGCTCTTAATCGAGCGAACGCCCGTGAAACGGATTTTTTTCAATAGTTGCCGTTCACTGAACGGGATGATGAGAAAGTCATCCGCTCCCGCAAGCAGGCACATATCAAGATCTTCGGATTGTTCGGTGTCGGATACAAGCAGAATCGCAGTTTTTCGATTGCTTGGATCCCAATCAAGGATGCGGATTCTTTCAATTAAGTCAAAAATTTCATTTTTTGATGTAGAGAGGTACATGAGAATGATGTCCGGTTTTTCACTTTCCCAAATCTTATACGCGGCCTGACTTGTTTTTGCGACGAGAGGCACGACGCGATTTTTTTTCAAAACATCAAGAATACTGTCGCATATAGACACATGATTCATCCACATCATAACTTTGAGCGGCTGACTGGGCGCATTAAATAACGGATGCATATACTCACGTCCTTTATGAAGAAAGAAACTTGAAACTTGATGATTATGAGTCATAACGCACGTGAAACACAAATATAACCTAGAAGATGCGATGACTTCAGTCGATGAAATAACATCGCCTCTTCTTGTGATAGAAGAGGCAGGAAATGAAAAAAAATGTGACATCTATCAGGTAAAAGAAGGGGACTAAAAGGGCATGGGGGGCCAATATATCCCCTTCTTTAAACCGCAGAATCTATGGATGAAGCGAGGATTACGCTGCTGGTGCCTCTCTCCAACCGAGAACACCGGTACCAGGTATACCACCCAATACAGAAATCAAGGGTCGGTTCCATCCTCTATGGAATTCGCCTTCGCTCACAGTAGCGGTAAGATCAGCATTCGAGATTCCAAAGTCATGAGCTGTTTCAAATGCGGTCAATTCAGCTTGAGTCTTCGCGATGACAGTCGTTGTGGCCTGTTGACCGTTGACTGAGACCTCGATGATCCGTCCATTCGTGGCTTTGTAGAAAAATC
>JAQVTV010000014.1 GCA_028699855.1 Candidatus Izemoplasmatales bacterium
CGTGTAAGGGCGCAACAGAATGAAGAAAACAACCGTTCCGATGGCATTGAAGAGCACGTGAATCGCTGCGGTCCGTTTCGCGGCCGATGTCCCGCCGATCGAAGCGATGACCGAAGTGATCGTCGTACCGATATTATCCCCAAGAACGATCGATACCGCCCCAATCAAAGGAATACCGCCTGTTGTGTAGAGTTGTTGGAGAATACCGATTGTCGCTGAGGATGACTGGACCACCGCGGTCGTTCCCACCCCTACCAATACGCCGAGGATGGGATGTTCCGATACACCGAGAAGCAAGTTGTGAAACGCCGGCAAAGAAACCAGTTGTTTCAAGGCGTCCCCCATGGTCTCTAATCCGAAGAACATCATACCGAATCCCAAGAGCGCTTTACCAAAATCTTTGATCTTGCGTTTTTGGACAAAAAATATCAATGCCGATCCGACAAACATGATGGGCATGGCATAATGACCGATATTTAGGCCGATCAATACGGACGTGATTGTCGTCCCGATATTCGCACCGAAAATCACACCCACGGCTTGTGGGAGCGTCATCAGTCCCGCGCGCACCAAGCCGACGACTAAAGCGCTCGTCGCCGAAGACGATTGAATCAATCCCGTAATCATGATTCCGACAAATATGCCTTTGAGGGGTGTGTTCGTCGCTTTCTCTAAAATGAGCTTGAGTTTGGATCCTGCAAGTTTTTTCAAGGAGTCGCTCATCATATTGATGCCGAAAAGAAAAACGCCCAAACCACCTAAGATCGCGAATATCGTTAACTCCCAATCAATCACAACCAGAAAATATCCCATCGACTTCCTCCGTATACGCTCTGGAGACAACCCTTGAAACCGCCCTTATTATAACAGAAGCCGTCACGCTTTCATACCTGGATAAAACGCTTTCATCACAAAAAGAAAAAGAAGACGATCGCAATCGTCTTCCATCACAGAAATCATTCAGTTTGAGCTGCTTTGTATTCCTTGACCAATTGGTCCGCATCGCGAAGCAAGGCATCGACTTTATCCCATGTGCCCAGATTCGCTCCGCACGCCATCGGATGGCCACCGCCATCATATTTATTTGCGAGTTGATCGATAGCCGGTCCTTTGGAGCGCAGACGCGCGCGCACATAGTGGTTGTCATACTCTGCGAATAGCATCCACACCGGGCAATCCGCCAATGTCGATAATTCATTGACGAGCGAAGTCGCTTCTTCCAAGGTCACGTCAAATTTAGTGATGATATCCGGTGTGATCTTGATATAGACCACACCATGTTCGGTTTTTTCAAAGTTCTGGAGTACGTATCCTTGCATCTTCATCAGGTTTTCACTTCTGACATCCAGTGTAGTGAGTATTTCACCGAAATCAAGGCCGTATTCCAACAGATGCGCCACTGCTTTGAATGTGTCGGCTGTCACTGAGCGATATTTGAAACGCCCCGTATCGGTCACGATTCCGGTGTAGAGCGCTTTCGCCGCTTTCATGTTGAGGCGCAAGATATTGTAATACTCCAAGTAGAACTCAAGGATGATCTGAGACGTCGCCGGACGCGACGTATCGACATACTGATAATCACCGTATGAATCAATAGGCAAGTGATGATCGATTTTGATGATATATTGTCCTTTGCTATAGCGTTGATCGGCGATGCGATCCCGGGTTGCCGTATCGACAACGATGACCAATGCGCCTTGATAGACACAATCATCGATTTGATCGACATCTCCGATGAACTTCACATATTCTGCGGTATCGCCCACGACATAAACCTGCTTGTTTGGAAACGATTCCTTCAAGATTTCTTTCAAGCCAAATCCGGCGCCGTAGCAGTCGCCATCGGGCCGTTGATGCATATGGATGATAATGGTCTTAAATTCTAGGATTTTATCCAGAATATGTTGTTTATCCATGGTGCACCTCCGCTAAATGATCGAGATCCTTGATGATATCTTGGATTGCTTCTTTCTGGGCCAACGTGCACCCACAGGCGTTGAGGTGTCCGCCACCACCATATTTTTTTGCCACACCCACGATGGGTATCTCCCGGGAACGCAGCTCGCATAAGATTCGTCCGGAGGCAACATCGTCGGTGAAATTCGCCCAGATGGGGATCTCTTTGATTCCAGAAAGCTGGTTTGCCAAACTCCGACTCGCGGTAAAACTATCGATTTGGTGCAAAGATAAAAAATCACGATCGATGAAGCGATACCCGACGCCATGTTGGCTGATCACCACTTCCTTGAGATAGTCCGCTTTCATCTTCTTAGCCTGAAGCGTTTCCACATACATTGAATTATAGATTTCATTGAGATCGATGCCCGTGGCCAAGAGTTTTGCGGCGATCTGGAATGTCTCAGGTTTCACGGAGGAAAAGAGAAATCTACCTGTATCTCCGACGATTCCCATATATAACGCCTTGGCTGCGATTTGCGGCAAAAGATAGCGATTGTTGATGATGATTCTCGCAATCAATTCCGAAGCGGATGATGCTTCCGTATCCTTATAATAAATCGCTGGATTGAGATCGCTGTCGTTTTGATGGTGGTCGATAACCATCAACATTTTCGCGTGTTGAAATGATTGATCGAAGAGCATTTGTTCTACTGCTGTATCTACGATAATCATGAGCGATTGATTTAATATAGTTTGATCAATATTATCAAAATCACGAAATCGATTCAGACTGTTCGTATCACCGATGACATAAATATTTTTTCTGGGAAAGCTTTCCTTTAACGCATAAAACAAACCAAATTGGGCCCCGTAGGCATCATAATCGGGTGCTTTGTGCCGAGAAATGACAATCGAATCGTGTTTTTGGATTGCTTGATCTATCTGTTTGAACATATGAACCTCCAAAGATGCTTAGTATATTATTATATCATACGTCGAATGTACTTATCATCAATAGGCATAAATTAATCTAGCGATTCAATAAACAAAAGACGCAGCCAAGAAGGCTGCGTCTCAGGAATCATCATTCTAGTAAACTGTTTAGTCCGTATACACGGTGAAATCATCAAGCGTTAGGGCATAAGCTGTATTGCTGGTTTCCGTTGCAGAATCAAAGTCATAGAAAACACGGAAAATCGAGCCTGATGTAATCGTGTAGGATACCGTAACGTATTGATCGCTGAGGATCAACGAAATCAAGTTTGTATCTTCGTCATCGGTTTCGAGCGTAATCCAAGTCTCACTGCTTTCCTCATAAACTTGAAGCACAAATGATGGATTGACCATCTTCTCTACGTTGTTGATGTTGCCGAGTGCAGTTCCGCTCCACGCGCAGATCGAGAATTCAATTTTCGTGACGGGGTCGGTTGCATCGCTAAAATCAAACACCATGTAAGATTGTTCTTTGCCAGCGACGTTCACTGGCGCAAACACCGCGAACACTCCCATGACATCGTGCGGCGCATAAGTCGATGTGTTCGACTGTGCTCTTTTGGTCACAAGTGTGTATTCTACAGAGTCAAACGTGTTGACGAAAGTAATGGAGCCATCATCATAGCCATTGTCTTTGACTGTACCAAAATCGATCACATATGTGGGTTCCGGTGCGGGAATCAAGTATTCTAATGATGGTGTGATGATTTGGAAGTCATTGTAGTTATCATCCGTATCCACGAGATTCTTTCTTTGTGCTGCGGTGGAATTGGTCAACCCTGGCACTGCTGCGGAACCTTCGAAAGGCACGCCTGTACCAAACGCTACTAAATCAACGAGGGCGGGATCATCGATTCCCGAAATCGGCGTGTCGGCGGGTCCATTGACTAAAGCGATTTTCCCATTGGTTCCGGCCATGTTGGTCAAACCTTCGTGATCTGCGACCACAGGAAGCGGCTTCGTCTTATCGGTTCCAGCAGCGAGTTGAACCAAGTAGAAAGACTCTGGTCCGATAGATCCGATTAAATCCAATGTTTGGTTATTGGAAGTTTGAAATACGCCTGTAGCACTTGCATATTGCAAGGAATATCCCACTAAGCTGACTGCGACGTCATTCGGATTATAAATCACGACATAATCGTTAGAGAAGATGCAGCCAGAGTTGCCGCCACCGCCATAGACTTCATAAATCATCAACCCAATTAAATCAGGTGTGCTTAAATTCAACACTGTGACAGGGATGACAACGACTTCGTCCTCGGCTCCAGCTTTGGACACAGTGATCGTGATTGAGCCGGCTTTGTCTTCTGTTTCATGCGGCGTAACGATCAACGTTCCTGGTGTGGTGGTATAATCAATGAATTCGGATACATCACCCGTAATGGCTGTGACGGTGTAAGTCGATCCGTACGTTGCGTCCGGCAATACATAATTGCCATTTAACGTTAATGTTGCAGGGAGTGCGTCTGCATCGAGTCCAACAGCTGCATCTGCGGGCATCTCGAGTACGAGGTTCGCAAGGTTGAACGCGTTGCCGGCAATATAGAAGTTGTAGAAAGTGAACTCAATGGCAGGAATCGTGTCTTCGGCTACATAGACTTTGTCCATCCAACCAAGCACGGCGTCCTTATAATATACAGAAAGCGTATATTGCGTTGAGCCATCGAGATACCAGTAAAAGTCGACATAATTTCCGCGGAATTCTTTGATTCTCAATCCCGCTTCAAGCGAAACGACCATGCTGGCTTTTTCATGCGCTTCAGCAAATAGTATTGCCTGAAGTTGCGCTAAAGTCATATCGGTCTTTATAATGTCATTATCGCTTGAAAGTTTCAAAGCCAAGACGCCACTGCTGATTTGTCTTGCCCCGTTGTAATCTCCAAGAACGCCACGGACGATGACTTCATCGCCAATAGTTTGGTTCTTGAGGCCGTTGCAATATAAACCATTGCCGTTTTCATCTTGAATGAATGTACCATAAGTCACATACGCGCCAGTTACAACGCCTTTGACATAAATCGATGCGCCGCCGGCAATCGTCCACGCGCTGCCCGTTTTTTGTGCAAGCGTCAACAAGTCCGTCACAACAGTGACTGCTGAAACATCAATGGTATACTCTTCCTCATCTGTAAGTGGATCGCCTACAGAAGGTGTCAAAGTGAATTCGGCTTTTAAGACGACTTGATAGGCTTCGCCTTTGTAACTAAATGTCAGTTTTCCCGCTTCAAGTACAGCGTCGCCGCTGACAACTGACCAAACGATGACCGTTCCGTTCGTTCCGAGTACCGGAAGATTGGTCCACTCATCAAATTCCGCCGCGACTGTCGGTACATCTACCTGAGCGATATCCGCATCCAGTTTATCTTGGTCCGACATCGGTAGAACAGTCACGGTAAAGACTTTTTCCTCGTCCTCTTCACCGCTGATGGAAAGGGTCGCTGTCACAGTGTATTCTGTAGAAACCGTGACTTCTGGGTAAATGATGACACCCGTTAATGGATTGTACGTTGCTGCGGGAATGGATGTTGCAATATCCCAAGCAATCGTCGAACCGAAGGTTCCTAGGAGTGGTAATGTCTTGGAAACGCCTGATGCGACTTCTGTCTCAATCGTGAGGGCATCGAGATCCAAAGCCAATTTTTCAGCGTTGCCTACTTTAACGATTTGCGATGGGTTCATCATCATTAATTGCGGACTGTCGTTATAACGTCCCGCACCCATCGCCACAATACTCACGGCATCGCCGACAACCAATGTATTCAAATGCGCTTTGATGGCGTCATAATTCGCTGTATACCTGTCGATACGAACTTCAATGTCGTTCACACCGTTCGTCAAAATGAATCCAAATGACGTTCCAGCCGCGGCAGGTACACTGAGTGTTTTGATCGCTAATCCATCGATTGAAACCAATTGTCCTTGCACATTCAAAAGTTCCTCAAACGAAACGTCATCATAGACGACTGGATCGGGAAGTGGGTTGCCTTCAGAAATAAAGGTGACTTCTTGAACGGGGTTGATTTGGACGGATTTACTGAACACGTCGATCTTGGCAAGGAGACGGAGTTTGTCGCCCAACTTCATAGATGAAATATCGTATTTGTCCGTAGGCATGAAATAAACGTAAATTCCGCCCGTTTCATCTTGAATAAAGAATTGTGTTCCACCTAGAACCGTCAGAACACCTTCAATCAAAACGATATCTCCTTTGACTGCGGTGGCTCTAACGTCAGCGATAGTCTGAACAACGATGGCTGTTTCAACCGCGATGACGCGGATAAGTTTCTCAACTTCAATCTCGTAATCATCGATAGAAATCGTCGCTGTCAAAGTCACTGAAGTGTCTTCGCCACCTTGATCGATGGCTGGACGCGTAATCGAAACGGTGTAAAAATTGCTGGCATTCATCTCGTCGGACACAGCAGCGATCAACGGATGGGAAGACTCCCATTCTAATGTCGCTCCGGAGACGAGTCCCGGCAGGGTGAAACTGGCAATAATGCTGTCGGCGCTGGAAATCAGAATTTGATTGCCGATTCTGGTCAAGAACGTTGTCGCTGACTCTTCAAGAACCGTGACAGTAAAATCGCGATGCAATATCACGGAATTATAAGATGCAGTTGCTCTTAAAGTAGTCGTCCCATTTCCTTCACCATAGCGCGGAATCGTGATGTCGCCAAACATGTCGATGACATCGGGATCGACTGATGACCATGCCAATGAGATTCCCATGGCTCCGCCTGGAAGCGTCAGAGATTCCGTCAAACCACTCAAATCGCCAAGATTAAGCGCATTGAGATAAGCTTGAACAAAATCGACGTCCGACATCGCTGTCGTCGGTGCAACCGTGGTCGGCGCCACTGTTGTGGGTGCAACTGTGGGCGCAACCGTTGTGGGTGCCACTGTTGTGGGTGCCACTGTGGGCGCAACCGTTGTGGGCGCCGCTGTTGTCGGCGCTGCGGTTGTCGGCGCAAGGGTTGTCACACCTTCGCAACCAGCAAACACAAATGCCGTTAACAGAAACAACCCAAGAAAGACGAATTTCTTGAAAGTTAATTTCATAATTCCCTCCTATTATCTATTCTATTTATGATCTAAATTGTGTCAGAATTTAGTGTTTCGTAATGTCGGCAATATCCGCAAGCATGAGTTGATAGTTGCTTTTGAGATACACGTAATTGGGATTTGTACCATCATAATCGTAATCATAATAACTGAGTGGTCCTGTGACCGTGATCGTATTCCCCACTTGAAGACCCAAGTCATCAAGCGTCAACAAAGTCGAATCATCGATGCGAATGACAAACACATTATAATTCGCGTCTCTTGCGCGAATCGTTGCGCCTGATGTCGCTTGATACAATTGGGTGATCACAAGGTTCTGATACTGAACCAAAGTTCCGATTCTTTGAAAATCCAAGTCATTGTAGGTGATTACCAATGGATCGGGCATATCGATGGGATCTTCCAGGAAAAGCTGTTTGGTACTGAAGTTGGTCAACTGGGGACTGCCGCTGTAATAGGTCGGCACCAGCCCGCCTAAAGTCAAGTTGACACCCAATTGCAACTGGGAGGAAGTGACCCAACCGATATAGACGTACACACCATATCCATTCTCATCTTGAATGTAAATATTATTACCGATTTTACGGGTAATAATGCCTGTCACACTCACTTTGAGCCCCACATAATCTTCAAAATTCTCCATCAGATATTGAATGGTCATTTGCGCGCCTTCTTTGCTGTAATCGTAGTTCGGGTCGATTTCTCCCCAAACTCTTCTTTTCGTCAAAGACGCATCCCAACTCGCCAGCAACAAAACCTCATTGAATTTCGATTCCGAGCCCACGCGATTTTTGGAATATGCGAGTTCCACAAGCTCGAGATTGAGCAATTTGAAATCATCTTGTGCGGTTTCACGATACCAAACCCATGCCAAATAGCGCCCGTTATTATCCGTTCGATTGCCTTCGGCTTGAAGTACAATCTTTTCGGCATTCATCAACTTGTTTTGAACATACAATGCGGCTTCTTTGCCCCACGGTTCATAGAGTGCCGTGGATTCGGGTGTGTCGATGCCCAAATAACGGGTCGAAAATGTGGTGCGATCGCTTCTGAACCACGTAGTATCTCCGTCCACATAACGATCGACAGTGACCACGCCGATGCCATCCGCAATAAATTCTTTGCCCACATAATCACTTTCGGTAATGACCAACGGGTTGCCGTCCCCATCCGTATATTCGTTCAATTCATACAGATATTTGACTTCTAAGTGCAAGGGGGTGGTATAGACGCGGATTTCTGTACCGATTTCAACAATCGATCCCGGTTCGAGCCCCAAACCATACTTGACAAACTTATCATATTCTGACTCGTTTTGATAAACCACCGAGTTGTCAAAATACCACCGGATCGTCAATCCCAGATCGGTAAGCGTCGATTCGATTTGCGCACGACTCATACCGGTCAGATCCGGCATATTCACCACGTTGCTAAAAGCGGTCGTCGTGATGAGAGTGGTCGGGGCCAAGGTCGTCGGCATCATTGTTGTGGGTGCCTGTGTGGTAGGTGCGAGCGTCGTCGGCGATGCCGTTGTGGGCGCAAGCGTTGTGGGCGCTGCCGTTGTGGGGGCAATAGTGGTCGGTTGAATTGTTGTTGCGCCTTCGCATCCCCACAATAAGGCAATCATCAGCAATGCGACGGGTAATAGGATTTTTTTAATTGTCATTCACATCATTCCTTATCGATTGTAAAAATTTAGAAACATCGTTACCAAACCAACTGATTAAGCATAATCGCGAGCGCTTGTTCGGGCGAATATTCTTTAGAGTAAATCCGCTCAAGGCAGTCTCCCGCCTCATCACGCGCTTTTGCGGACCCGGCACTTCTTGACTTAGCCGCAAAACCGGGGTCAAAACGGTAGTACCCGGTTTGCTCGGCGCAAATATTGGTGACCATCGAATTGTGAAGGTAATCCCATTTCTCTGATGTGATCGGCCAATCAACCACGCCATCATTCGCCCAATATTCTTGTGCGATGCCCATGAAATCTACGAAAGTCGTGCTATACGTACTGGTCAAATCAATTTCCACATCGGAAACGTATGATGACATTCTCACAGGAAGATAACCTGTGTCCATTGCCCATCTTGCGGAGTTTTCACTTGTGGTCAACCATTTGATGAACAACCAGGCAAAGAGCTTTTCATTGGTTGTCGCTTTGTTGAAGATACCAACGTTTCCACCTTGTTGAACCGCTGACAGTGATCCGGTGAATGTGTAGGGCGTGCTTCCGCCGTTCAATGTGACCGGGGTGTTGTTGTTTTCCAAACCGACAGATTGAGGAACTCCGATATAATCCACATCGAATATACCAAACTTAAGGTTGGCTTGGGTATCCGCAGAAGAAGGGATATTATATGAAACTCCGGCTGAAGATGTTACGGTCATGCACACATCTCCGTTTTTGAAGTTGGCGGAGCCATAATCCTCTCCCCATACTGTAGGAAGGACAAACGTCCGGGCCGTGAACAGGGCATTAATATAATTCAACATATCTTTAGTGGTCTGATTGTTAATCAATATATCACCGGCCGTGTTGGTATAGGGTGCATTAAGAAGTCGGCTGAAATTGATAAACATATTTGCTGATGAGTCATAATTCATCAAGTATCCGCATTTGAAGGCGGAAACATTGGTCGATGCGGTGGCATTAACCAATATCGGAGTCAATGTTTGCAGCTGCACCAACGTCAATGGTTGGTCATGCGAGAGGAAGCCGTTATCCGAGATTTCAATGCCGGCAGCACGAATCGCAGCCACATGATTTTTCAGCACTGTGCGATTCACTGCCACAACTTCTGATGATTTTGAGAAGGGAAGCGAATAATAGATTCCCGAAAATTGATTGTTCTCTTCAAGGTATCCCGGAACAAAGTCTTCGAGATCCAAAGACACCGGTACATATTCCCCAAAAATCGAAGATGCCGAATCAGTGACCTCATAAACGACATTGCTGTTGATGTAGTTGTCCAACTTTTGAACCGCATTCGCAGACAAGTACATCGCGAAATGGTCAGGATACCCTAACGCCATCGTGGGAGCCTGATTGACCATGATGGCTTGATTGACCGTATCGCGAAGCGTGGGGTAAGTGCTTTGTGAGGACGATACAATCGTGACATTCGGAAACATCGCTTCAAATTCTTCAATCAGCTCGTCCAACAAAGCAGACTTGGTCAAACCATAAATATGCCAAAAAGAAATTTCTACATCTTCATCAGGCAGATCCATATATATCTTGGGTGTAGTCGTCGTGGTTGGCGTCGCAGTGGTTGTAGGAATGGTGGTTGGCGCAACCGTCGTCGGTGCAAATGTTTGGCCACTATACGTTGTGGTCGGGACGCCTGTCGTAGGTGGAAGCGTCGTAGGCGCCGTTGTCGTGGTTGTCGGCGCCAAAGTTGTAGGGGCAGCCGTCGTGGGCAGTGGCTCTGTCGTCACAATATTCACGCACCCGACAACGAAGACAAAAACAAAGGTGACAAACGCGAGTAAAGCTTTTTTCATATGTTCCTCCTAAAAATCATTTATTGGATATATTTCAATGTCTCTGAAACAATAATATTCGTTTAACCCTTGATTCCGCTTCTTGAAACCCCGCGCATGATCTGTTTGCGGAAGACAAAAAACAATATCAACAGCGGAACTGTGACCAATACCGCAGAAGCCATCTGTTGCCCGAAATCGGTACGACCGGTCGAGGAATCGGTAAACGCTCCCCGCAAACCGTTACTGACAAGACGATATTCATCCCGCGTCGCAATCATGTTCGGCCAGATGTATGCATTCCAGGCCCCCATAGAGTTCAGGATGATAATGGTGACAATCGTTGGCATCGCCACAGGAACCATGATTTTCCACAAATATTGAAAATCTGTGGTACCATCAACTTTTGCCGCAAAATAGAGTTCATTCGGTATCTGTTTAAACGTCTGTCGAAGATAGAACATGTAGAACACACTTGTCATGAATGGAATGGTCATGGCAAGTACCGCATCCCAATATGTTTGATTGAAGACATCATACCAGCCCAGTCGATACACGGTCAGAAAGTTTGTCAAGATGAAGATCTCACCGGGAATCATCATGGTTGCGATCAAAATGACAAAAACAAGATTGCTTCCCTTAAATCTGAGGCGCGCAAAGGCGTAAGCCGCTAAAATCGTGGTGATTGTTGTTCCTACTGTCGTAATGACTGATACGAGGATCGTATTTTTCATGTAAGTGAAGAACGGAAATAACGGCTGCCCCCTTCTTGGTCCGCTTTGGACAACTTCAAACAGGAGTTTATAGTTGTTGATTTCCCAATCCGCAGGCTTCAAAAACAGGAGCGGTGGAACTTGTTCAATCATGACTTGCGTTTTTACAGATGTCAGCAACATCCAATAGAACGGAATCAAAACAGAAATCGTGATCAAAATCAAGAAGGCATACACGAGGATGTGAAAAATGGTTTTCTTAGCTTTATAGGATAATTCGTTCTTTACATATACTTCAGCCATCATCCTCACCCCCTAATAGTGAACCCGTTTTCTGCTGACAATCGTCTGCAGACCGGTAAACGCCAATGTGATCATGAATAGGATGATTGCCCCCGCCGCGGCATAACTATAGAATCCGATATTCGCATAATCCGCACGATATTGGTATACAAACGCCACAATCGTAATCATATCGCGCGGCCTGCCTCCCAGAGACTCGCCGAACAAAGCAATAATCGAGTTATAGGCTTTAAGCGCTCCAATCATCGAAGTAATGGAGATGTAAAGAATCAGCGGTGATAACAGTGGAACCGTGATCCGCTTGAAGATGGTCCATTTGGACGCGGAATCAATGCGTGCCGCATCATAATACTGTTTATCGATATTCGTGAGCCCGCTTGCAAACACGAGGATCTTGAATGCCAGGCTATCCCAAATAGTAAAAATCATTAACGCAGTCATTTGTTTTCCCCAAGTCGCTGTACTGCCAATCCAATCAACCGGCGCCACACCAAACCACGATAGAAATTGGTTGAACAAACCATAATTGCGGTGGAAGATTACCGCGAAGGCCATACCGACCGCGATGCCATTGGTGACATAGGGCAAGAAGAATATGGTTTGGAAGAAAGCTTTCAATCTCGGAATAGAATTGAGTGCAACCGCGATGAATAAAGACAAAACGATTGAAATCGGAACGGAAATAAATGCCAATGTGAATGTGTTCTTCAGCGCTTGTTTGAAAAAGTAATTATTAACGACGATGCTGTAGTTATCCAGTGTCATCCCCGGAGCACGCTGGTTGAGCAACGGTTGGTAGTCTTTATAAAAGGAGATGATAAACGCGTTGAACAAAGGATAAAACGTGAAAACTGCCATAAGAATCAGCATCGGTGCAAGATAGAGCCACGCCCTCCAATTGTTTTTCGTTTCCATAGGCCTATTTCAACAACTCGCCATCGAGATCAAAGAGATGCATCTTGTCCGGTTTCACTTTAAAATGGACCAAATCTCCAGACATGATCCGATACGAGGCGTCCACGATGACTTTGAAAGAATGTTTGTCCAGTAACGTTTCGTCGTCACTAGGTGTGTCAATAATCAAAGTGGTATCGCGTCCAATGGTCTCGACAAGGTTGACTTCAAATTTAAACGCGCTCTTTTTTGTCTCATCCACCATAAATCCTTCGGGGCGGATGCCGACAATAATCTTTTGATCCGGTTTATCAGTCGTGGCGATTTCCATGTTGAGCACGATAATCTTGCCCTTTTTGATTTCCCCTTCAAATACGTTGATTTGCGGGTTGCCCAAAAATTTGGCGACGAACAGATTGACCGGTGCATCATAGACTTCTTGAGGGTGCCCCATTTGTTGGATGACGCCGTCTTTCATCACGACGATTTCGTCTGAAATCGACATCGCTTCTTCTTGGTCATGGGTCACGAACACGGTGGTGATGCCGGTTTCTCTTTGAATCCGTTTGATCTCTTCGCGTGTTTGCAAACGCAACCGCGCATCCAGATTTGATAGCGGTTCATCCAGCAACAGCACTCTTGGCTTTTTGACAAGTGCGCGTGCAATCGCGACGCGCTGTTGCTGTCCCCCCGATAGTTCTTTCGGTTTGCGATTTAACATTTCTTCAAGTCCCACCAAAGCAGCCATTTCCTGAGTTCTCTCCATCGCTTCTTGTTTGGGAACCTTCATGTTTTGTAAAGGAAACAAAATGTTGTCGCGGACCGTCATATGCGGGTAAAGGGCATAATTCTGAAATACCAGTCCGATCCCCCGTTTTTCCGGAGGCATCTCCGATACTTCTTCGTCCGCAAAAAATATTTCGCCTTCATTTTGCCGCAACAAACCGGCGATGAGGTAAAGCGTTGTCGATTTTCCACACCCCGACGGACCTAATAGTCCAATCAGTTTCCCCGAGGGAATGGTTAAGTCGACGTGGTCCACGGCGTGAACTTCTTTTTTGTCCTTGCTGATAAAAATCTTAGTCAAGTTCGCCATTTTGATTTCCATTTCTCAGTCTCCTATCAGAATTTTTTTCAAATGATCATCGATAAAAAGTAGTCAAAAACCCAAAAAAATACCGCTGAAATCATGCGTATATTAACGCCTTGAATCAAAATTCATTTTTAAGAAAAAAAAAGAGCCACCTTTTTTAGAAGGGGACGACTCCTTTAATTGATTGCATGACAAAAGTTGAGACAGCGGTTCCTGTCAAGTTGCCAATGAGGTCTTGAATAATTCCTTTCTCCCAAAGAAAATAGCCAATGACACCCAATACCGCAAGAACAAGGAACAGTTTGATAAATTTCTTAATGAAAACAAAAAGGCCAATAAGTGTAAAAATGGCCAATCCAAGCATTGCTGCGCCTTGTGCCCAAACAGGAAGATCGCCGAGAAAGCCTAACGCTTGATCCACATAGGGTTGGAGAAAACCTTCTATGGTCTCCATGATTGTGAGAAAACGGACATTGAAGATGGCATACATTTGATTCACCCCTTACCTGAATCGAAACAGGTTCATTTACGTATAAGTATTATATCACAAAACTATTTGCTTTGCGATAGGATTTTTTGTTAGATTTGTTAAATCGTCCGGCGATTCTCGATCGCCTTAACAAGCGTTTGGTCATCCGCATATTCCAAGTTCGCACCCACTGGCACACCATATCCGATACGGCTGATCCGAATGTCCGTATTTTTCATGACTCGATGGATATACATGGCGGTCGATTCGCCTTCTTGAGTTCCCGACGTCGCGATGATGACTTCCGATATCGGTTGCTCATGAAGGCGTTCCCATATTTTCTTTAGATTCAACTTTTTCGGTCCCACGCCGTCCATGCGTATATC
>JAQVTV010000160.1 GCA_028699855.1 Candidatus Izemoplasmatales bacterium
CCCACACAAATCATCCGAAGGGTCTGATGATATGCCAAAAATGGAGTTATATGATACATATTGGAAAATCCTCTCTGAAGAACTCGTACCCGCTCTCGGGTGTACCGAGCCGATTTCGGTTGCCTATGCTTCCGCAAAAGCGCGGGATATCCTAAAAGCGACACCCGTAAAAATCTTCGTTCGAGCGAGCGAGAGTCTGATCAAAAACATCCGTTCAGTGAGTGTGCCTTACACACGTGGTTTAACCGGTGTTGAGGCTTCCGTCATCGCCGGGCTCGTTGGCGGAAATCCCACTAAGGGGTTACAAGTCCTATCTCAGATGAACGATGCCCAACATATTGAAATCGCACGCCTTCTCGAGAAAAACATCGTTCACATCGCTCGGCTCGATACACAATCGACATTACATTATATCATCCGCTTCGAATCACAGTCGGATTCCGTCGAAGTCGAAGTCAAAGATGTCCATACCCATATCACTCGAATCACCAAAAATGGCGAAGATATCTACCACTCCGCGATCGACACACACAAATACTTCGGTATTTTGACTGATCGTTCCGTCTTATCGGTCCCTTCCATTATCGATTTCGCCAAAAATGCAGATCTTGAGACATTGAAACATATGTTCAAACCGATGATTGACTGTAATATCGCTGTGGCTGAGGCGGGTTTGTCCGGTAATTTCGGTGTTGGAATCGGCAGTACCATACTCAAAAACGATTCTTCCCTCTCCGGAAAAATCAAAGCATACGCTTCTGCGGCTTCAGAGGCACGGATGTGCGGTTCCGAGTTGGCAGTCATCACCAATTCAGGTAGTGGTAATCAAGGCATCTCCGCTTCAGTTCCAGTCATCGTCTATGCACGGGAACAAGGGATTCCTGAGGAACCACTTTATCGGGCTTTGGCCTTGTCCAACCTGCTCACGATTCACCAAAAAACCACCATCGGTCGATTGTCGGCGTTTTGCGGAGCCATCAGCGCTTGTTGCAGCGCGGGCGCAGCCTTCACGTATCTAGCAGGAGGCAGTGACGATCAGATCGAAATGACCATCACCAATTTTCTTGCGGACGCACCGGGAATCCTGTGCGATGGCGCAAAAGCATCGTGTGCAGCCAAGATCGCGACAGGGATGGAAGCTGCCATCATCAGTCATCATCTGGCGATGGAGCATAAACGCTATCCATCCGGATGTGGCATCATCCAAGGCAGTGCAGATGAGACGATCGCTGCCGTAGGCAAAATCGCTCAAGAAGGCATGAAAGATACCAATACGACCATCGTCGATGTCATGTTACCTAAATAATCAATCAAATCCCCCTTGCACTCGATCTGCAAGGGGGATTTCTTTGTTTTTATACTTCAGGAAGGAGAATCGTATTCCTGATAACGGTATATTCTCCATCAAGATAGGTGTATGCGACGCCTTCAAACTGATGAGATGGATGAAAATCCGTCGTCAGCAACTGCGCTCCAGATGACAAGGCATTTGTGCGCATTGTCTCATCAATCATCAGATTCGCATCCATTCTGGTGCGTACGATCAAGTTTTGATTGATCAGCATTTCGATGTTGGCGATATTGGGGTCATTATGAACGACAAAGGCTGCATAGTCGTGATTGACATTCATATTGGATACGGCTGGAAACATCGTCAGGTCTTGATGCCGTTCATGCATTGCGACATATGGAGTCGTCCATTTTCCTGGATGCAATACGACGATGATTTTTCCCAACAACTCCGAGACCAAGGGCCACGATTCAGCATCGATCCGGTCCTGGATTGTGGGATAAGTGCCAGCTAAATCGCCTGCAGTGTAGAGTTTGTCTCCCAGTTGCTCATCGATCAATTGATCCAGAAAAGCCAGCTCGGTCGAACCGATATCCTGCAAAAACGGATCAAGCATCATCCAATCATCTTTGAGCTCCAAAAGCAGAATGATCGGGATATGATTGGGGTTGTGTTCAGACCACAAAGCGATTTCGGCAAATGCCAATTCCAATTTGACAGCGACTGAGGAATTATCCACCAAAGGAACATGGGTCACCTCAAAATCACCCCTGCGATAGCGTACATCGAGTTCAAAACTGCGAATGCCATCATCGAGTTGTTCTGAAAGATAAGGATTCCCATATCTCAGCGCATGGGCTTCATCAAACGAATCACCAAGTCCGATAAATAGTTTTCCAACTCCGGTTCCTAGTTTTTTGTATGAATTGTGTGATGCGATCATCTGGATCTCATTAAGGCGCAATTCACTAGCTTCGAGGACGAAGTTGACGAATGCTTGTTCATCAATCGCTTCATAGTCTCCTGAGTATCTTGTCTCAAGTTGCGCATAATGTTGCTTCTGAAGCCGGATGTCATTCCAGCGGATCCCGTTGAACATGAGGACCAATATGACGAAAACCATGACGATCGTCAACAAGAACCAAGCGATAATCTTGAGTATCTTTTTCATTGTGACTTCTCCGTTTCATAAAATCATCGTTACGATTGAACTTCATAGAAAGCGTATAGCAAGTTCATTTGAAAATCAAGTCCTTCCGAACAAAAAAGCACCCCAAGAGGTGCTTTTGCGTCATAATGACAGTTTAGAGAACGATGAAGTTGTGTTCAAAGAAATAGGTCAATATCGTTTTCCTTGTCACAATGCCGATGAACAAATCGTTTTCGTCAATGATGGGAACAAAGTTTTCTTCCGCAGCTTTGAGAATCAATTCATCCATTTTCTGATCGACGCGAATCGGCAAGTAATCTCGACAACGTTCGATATCAGAGACTTTCAACGCATCCGCCTTCTTGGAATTGTAGCCATCAATTCGGATGATTTTCCACAACAGGTCGCCCTCCGTAATTGAACCGATGTATTTCCCGTCTCTACTAAGGATCGGTATTGATGTGAATCGATGCTTTTCCATCAATTCCAAAGCTTCCTTAAGAGTAAAGTCGTCATAAACAAAAATGACTTCGGGCTTGTGCTTCACAAATGAAATGATATCCATAACCGATCTCTCCTTTCATAGAATTCCCCTCAAAGAAACCATCTTCGAGATGATTCTAAGTCTATTTTATCACTTGTCCACATAAAAGTAAAACATATCACGATTTTTCATGCATGAATCATTGGGGGATTTTGGATACTCCTAGGATTCACGGAAGTGCTTCCGTCGCCTGAAATGAGCGTTTGAACCGCTGTTTCAGCAATTTCATGCATGATGACCACATCTTCAAATGCCTTGTGCTATAATCAATGATGTGAGGTGTTCATGATGAAGTATAATCATTTCGTGGCAATGATGATGGATGAGTATGCGGTTCACCCAATCCGCAAAGATCATTGCTCGTGTCGTCTTCCCAGCAATACAGAAATCAAAAAAATCCTGTTTCTCACCAAGGAAATCATTTTCCCTGGTTATTTCACGAAAAAAAACGTGAGTGAATACGGCTCAAAAACCGCGGTGAGACGACAAATCAGAGCGTTGCATCGCTTGCTCAAAACACAGATATCATTAGCCTTGCTCTATC
>JAQVTV010000161.1 GCA_028699855.1 Candidatus Izemoplasmatales bacterium
TCATAGTACTCTTCCACGACGAAATCCGCGATTTCTTGTTCGCGATCGGTGATCAACTTCAATGTTGCGCTTTGAACTCTCCCCGCAGACTTCGAACGGATTTTGCTTTGCAGGAGTTTACTCAGTTTGAAGCCGATGATGCGATCAATGATCCGTCGTGCTTCCTGTGAATTCACCAGGTTGCCATCAATCTCTCTGGGATGCTCAAAAGCGGCCATCACCGCTTTCTTCGTGATCTCATTGAAAACGATTCGATGTATCGGACGATCTTCCACCTCAAGCGTTTCAGCCAAATGCCAACTGATCGCCTCTCCTTCACGGTCCGGGTCGGTCGCGAGATAGAGCTCCGAACTTTTCTTGAGCGCTTGATTGAGTTGTTTCACAATATCGCTTTTATCCGGCAGAATGGAATATTCCGCCTTGAAATTGTTCTCAACGTCGATTCCCAAGCCTCCAGGGCCGGATATCGCCAAGTCGCGAATATGTCCCTTGGATGATTTGACGACATATTCCGGTCCGAGATATTGCTCAATGGTTTTCGATTTTGAAGGTGATTCTACGATGACCAATTTTTTCGCCATGGATAAGACCTCGTTTCACGTGTATAAATATACTGATAACTTTTGCGGTTGTCAACGGTTTTCTATAGAAAAATCCGTGATTTTCACACCTCAATACTTCTTAATATTTCTAATATTAATGATGAAAAAAGATTCTCCGGTCAAGGAAGAATCTCAAGTGTTACTTCGATACATAAATCAGAGTCATGCGGTCTTTGCCCTGCATATCCTGAATGGTTTCCACAATCGCTTCAGGAAACGTCGCTTCGGCCCACTGCCGGATCGGATCCTTTTGGTCATAACCGTGTTCAAAAGCGATCAGAAAGCGACGATTCAAGTAGGGTTTTGCCTCACAGATCAAGCGTTGATAGTACATCAACCCGTCATTTCCACCAAAAAGGGCCACGTGGGGCTCATTGTTTTTGATTAAAGGATTGACATCCTCTTGTAAGGGAATATAAGGCGGATTGGCAACGATGATGTCATACGTGTTTTCCCGGATCGGCTCATAGAGATCTCCTAAGAAGAATTCGATCTCCGCACCTAACGCATGGGCATTGGCCTTCGCGCAGTCGAGGGCGTCTCGAGAGATGTCCGTGGCATGGACCTTCATCAGCGGTGCCTCTAATTTGAGGGCGATGGCAATGCATCCCGACCCGGTCCCCACATCAAGTGTCGTGACGGCTTCCCCGGGAAACATCGCATCATATCGCAACAAGACATGCTCCACCAATTCTTCGGTCTCATATCGTGGAATCAGCACCCGTGAGTCGACTTTGATCGGATACCCATAAAATGTCACTTCGCCGATAATGTATTGAACGGGAATGTGGCGAAGCAAAAAATCATCCACAGCCTCGATGAATCGCTTCTTTTGCGTTTCGGGCATCGCCTCTTGATACTTCAAATATATCTCGCTCGGCGACAAATCGGAAAAGTGCAACATCAACAGCTCGATCGCCGATGTTTCCGCTCCATGTTCACGAGCGCGCTTTTTCGCGGTTTTAAGTATGGATGCGTATGAATCCATCTTATTGTCCGCCGGAGAGTTTGCGTTTTTGTTCCTCGCCCAACAGTTGGTCGATGATCGGGTCCAACCTGCCATCGATGATGCGATCCAGTTGTTGGATCGTGAATCCGATGCGGTGATCGGTGATGCGGTTCTGGGGGTAATTGTAGGTGCGGATCTTTTCGCTCCGATCACCCGTCCCGATTTTACTCTTGCGCTCTTCGCCTTCCTTATCCAGCTTTTCTTGAAGCATCTTGTCGTAAAGACGCGCCCGAAGGATTCTCAAAGCCTGGGCTTTATTTTCGTGTTGGCTCTTTCCGTCTTGACATTGGACCACGGTCCCCGTGGGTTCATGTGTCAAGCGAACCGCGGATTTCGTCGTATTCACGGATTGACCTCCCGGTCCGGATGAACAATATGTGTCGACGCGAACGTCTTCCATATCGAGTTCGAAATCGAGTTCCTCCGCTTCGGGCAACACAAGGACTGTCGCCGTCGAAGTATGGATCCGTCCTTGCGATTCGGTTTCAGGCACTCTTTGAACGCGATGCACGCCGGACTCGTACTTGAGCTGGGCGAAGACGCTGTCTCCCGATATCATAAACTCTATTTGGCTGAAGCCGCCAGCCTCGGATGGTTCAGCATATAGCGTTTCGGTCTTCCATCCCTTGGATTCGGAGTATTTCACATACATCCGGAACAAATCGCCCGCGAATATGTTCGCTTCATCGCCTCCGGCTGCACCGCGGATTTCCACGATGACATTTTTCTCATCATTGGGATCTTTCGGAATGAGCAATAATTCCAGCTCGGTTTCGAGCACGGCAATCCGCTCCAAAAGCGATTCCATTTCCGATTCGGCCATTTCTCTGATTTCTGGGTCCAAATCGCGCGCCATCTCTTTCAAGTCGCCATATTGTTGGTTGCACGTTTTGTATTCCCGATACTTAAGTGCGGTTTTTTCCAATTGTTTTTGTTCTTTTGCCAATATGTGAACGCGTTTGATGTCCATGGATACTTGCGGGTCAAGCAACAACGTGTTGATCTCATCATAACGGGCTTCTATTTGGTCGAGTCGATCCGTAATCATCATATTCTCCTTTATTCATAAATCTATTGCTCTCGAAAAAAACAGCCGTGAAGGATCAATCATCCATCGACTGTTTTGACGCATACGCACTCTCGGGTGCGGTGGATGCGATATTACTGAAAGTGGACACATTCCGGTTGAATAATAACTGGAATACCCCGATGGTTCCCGAACGGTTTTTCGCGATATTGATGTCGACGACGTTCTTTCTTGTAGTTTCCGCATCGTAATAATCCTCACGATACATCAACAAAATGATATCCGCATCTTGTTCGATCGATCCGGATTCCCGGAGATCGGCCATGACAGGTTGCTTCTCTTTACGTTGTTCCACACCGCGGGACAGCTGACTCAAAGCGACGACCGGTACTTTGAGCTCCCTAGCGACTTCTTTGAGCACCCGGCTGATTTCTGATACTTCCTGAACGCGATTGGATTGGTTATACTGCGAACCGCTGAGCAGCTGCAAGTAGTCCACGACCACAAGGTCGAGCTTGTCATCTTGTTTGAGTTTACGGCATTTACTGCGAAGATCCGTCACCTTGACCGTTCCGGAATCATCAAAATACAAATTGATGTTCGATAACGTCTGGATCGCATACATCACTTTTTCCCACTCTTGTGGCGAGAGTTTTCCTTGACGAAGTTTCGTGTTGTCCACTTGGGCCTGACAACTCAAAAGCCGCATGACCAATTGGTCGACACCCATTTCCAGAGAGAAAAACGCCACATGCGGTCGTTGGGGATTTTTGGCCACATTCAACGCAAGATTCAAGGCAAACGCGGTTTTTCCCATGGAAGGCCGCGCTGCCACGATGATCAAATCGGAGGGTTGCAAGCCGCGGGTGTATCGATTGAGTTCGCCGTAG
>JAQVTV010000162.1 GCA_028699855.1 Candidatus Izemoplasmatales bacterium
ACGGATCATCTCGAAGGCGTCGCGATCCCACCGATAGGCATTGAAACCATGGGAAAACACATTGACGAGTTTTCCCGCCAACTTGCGAATCTCTTCGACATTTAAGCCCTGAGCATCCGAAAAATGTGTGATATAAAACATGTCGATCGGTTGGACGTGATCCAACACGTCCTTATATTTCAGATACAATGCCTTTTTATCCTGTGCGATCCAATACTCCTCGAGAAACCGATCGATCTGCGCGTGTCTGAGGCGATCCTCAACTGTCAATACGACCATGGCCCCCTCCTTCCTATCTTCATCATCTGCGTTCATTCAAATTGAGTAAAGATTATCTCGAAGCATTTGCTTTGGTTTTTCTCTTTGACATTTTGTCGAGATACATTTCCCGATCCGCCCGGGTGAGGATATCCTTGGGACTCTGATCCGTCTCGGGTTGATAATGCGTCATTCCGTAGGATATATGGAGGGGTAAAGGTTTATCCTGATTCTCTTGAAGCATTGTCTGATCGAATGCCTGATTGATACGTTCATAGTCCGCGATAGGGATCCGCTCACCGATAAAGACGAATTCATCGCCGCCGACACGATACACGTCTCCGTACGTGTCATAAACCGAGAGAATTCTCTTGCCAATCTCAACCAACGCCTCGTCTCCTTCGTGATGCCCATAGGTGTCATTGATTTTCTTGAGTTCGTTGAGATCAAAGAAAATGATCGTCAGATTTTCATTGGGTCCCTCCTGAAACAGTGCGTCCAGTTTCTCATTGAAAGCGAGCCGGTTTTTCAGTTTCGTCAAAGGATCCATATAAGCGAGTTTTCTGTAGATTTCTTGTTCATACACGATTTTCGCATTCACAAAGATATGTTTCACATAACGGAAGAACAGGAAAATGATCAGTACCGCGATTCCCGATGCGGTAAAAACCGATGTCTTATCATAATTCTGGAAAAGGAAATTGATCAATTCAATAATACCGATCACCGAGATAAACACCAGCAGGGATACGAATTGGCGAATGTTTTGTGATTTATGCTTCCCTTCGATGACCAAGAACACACCCGTGACGATGATGCCGATTACAGTCATAATCTGTGTGATGACCACGGATTCGAAGAAATCGAGGATGCCCGATACGTGGGCGACAATGACAAAGACCAGATTCAGGATCAAAGCCAAGACCATTCCGAAAAAAGCCTTCCGGTGAAGTGTCAGCACGTGTCTTTGAATATAGAAGCCGATCGTGATGGGAATCATCGCCAGTGACACATAGGCAAGCGACCCGATCACAACCGGATGTCCGATCACATATTGCAGCATCCGAGATTCAGCCATGATCCAAAACCCGAGGAAAAATGCCGTCAATCCGGCAAGGGATGCGCTTTCCGAATATTTTCTATACGCCAGCGCATTCAAAACGACGAGAAAGATGCCGATCAGGACCACGATCAAACCGATGATGAAGCGAAAGCCGAATGTCATAAAGAGATAGTAGTTCAACTCGCCGATGCACCCATATACAATCGGGTTGATCCGTCCGCTCATCGCACGATACGGCGACGTGAAGGTCATCTCCAAGGTGCTGCCATCAGAATCGCTTGGAAGCGGCACGAGATGCCATAGACTCGCATAGGTATTCATCCTGCCGATCGGTTCCGATGTATAACTGTAGATGATGTCGCCATCCAACTTGACAATCAAATCTTGAAGGGACGTGCGTATCAACAATACCCGCCCTTGCGAGAAATCATCACCGAGCGTGCGGTGGATGATCGCGGGCGCTCCAGTCGGCGTGTTTAAATCGATGGGCAAGGCAGACAGGGATTCGGCTTCATGGCTCCATCCTTCATTCAAAAGGCTATAGTGAGCATAATTGAAGCGTACACTTTCCAGCTTTACAAGAGAAAAGGCAACCAAAAGGCCGGCAAAAAGGATCAGTAAGGACAAGGGAATCAAGAACTTGTTCGGTTTCATCGGGATATCTCCTTTAGGGTGTCACCTATAATATTAATCATTCATATTATACCGCAAATCACTTCAATAAGCGACCTAGCGCACTTTTTCCTGTCAGGATCAAAAAAACCATGGACGGAACCTACATGTCCATGGGATTATTCATGTTTTAGACAAGCCTGCGCTCAGTTTTTTGAGGAAAGCGCATCCGCAGGTCTCATCGTATCATAACTCAACTCTGCGGCAGAGATATGCTTACTACACTGCATATGATAAATAGAAACTCGCTCGATCAATTGTTGGAAAGTATCCATCATTTTCATCCCCCTTTGGGGATTGTTCGGTTTTTGGATCTGCTCGAGGAGTTGTACTACGGACTGTGATTCTGTGAGCTTCTCAATATGGTTCGCTTCGCGCTGTTCTAAGAAACAGATCGCCTGAAGCGGGTACGCCTCGTTGACATTGATGGCGAATTTCCCTGAAAAAGGCGTGCCAAAGACCATGAAACCACCCTGAACCTTTCGAATCGCCGGTTTGTCATCGTTGAGAATGAAAGCTCCCGGAAACCGATCCTTCCATAATGACGCATGCGTCGATTTGCCCACGCCTGAGCGGCCGGAGAACACATATGCACGGCCCTGATAGACTACCGCAGCGGCGTGGAGCGCGAATCCGGCATAATCATATAACGTATTATGAAAATATGCCCCGTATAAAAGATATTCGCATTCCTCATATGTCACATCCGGATGTTTTTGCTTGTACGCCGTGATCGGATCCCGGTGACGTGGGATGACGCAATCGGCTGGTGAATCGATTTTCGATTGGACGATATATGGCTCTGCCCTTTGGATGAGCAATTCGTTTTTGGGTTCCATATCCACGATCAGTCCGGCTATTTCATATCTTGGCATCGTCATCCTCCCTTCTATGCTTATGACTCCTTACGCCGCTTTCAACGGCCGTATAATCTTATAATGGTCATATCCGTTGGCAGAATCCATCAAGAGCGCGATTTCTGTCAACCGGAACGCATAACCGCTCGAATCCACGCCGACACATGCTTCTCCATCAAAGATGTAGGCATATGCGACTCCATCTTCATAGAGCACCAGCACATCCCCCACACCCACGTATTCTTCTCTTAACTGTCTTGGTCTCAAATCTTGATTGTATAGATAACTGCGATCATAATCATAGCCGCCATATAAATGTGCGTCCGCCAGCTCACTGACATACAAATCTTCCAACCCCGAAAATCCTTCAAGTGGATTGATTGTCTCGCATTCTGTAGCGAACAACGAGTATATCGAATCAAACAAAGCAAAAACGGTAGAAAATCCGCTTTCTCCCACCATGCTGTCAATGAGGGTCGACAATAATGTCAATTCCTCGACTGTCCCGGATATGATGGTATGATCAAGCGGATTCAGCGGAATCGATTCAAGAAATCCCTCTTGACTTTCAATCACGCTGCCCACATATTGTGAATCAGAGGTCACGGTGATCGTATAAGCCAAA
>JAQVTV010000015.1 GCA_028699855.1 Candidatus Izemoplasmatales bacterium
ATTGCTTCTTTCAGTTCGATTTGGACACGAAAAGTATTTGTTTCCCGTGCATTTGACACTGCAGGAAAAATCTTCGCGGCATTATCGAGTTTGAACCACGATTCCCGCCCTCGATCGACCATCACTTTACTCACCGTTCCTTGACACTGCATTCGGTAAACTGTCCCGCGATATACCGTCCGATCTCTTTCCACGCTTTTTGTGCATCGGGAATGAGACTGAACGCGAGTTGAAACACATGAAACATCCCTCGATAGATCGTGACATCGACACGGTTGCCCGCTTGTGCTGCTTTACGCGCAACCGTCAGGGTATCTGATTCGAGCACCTCACAATCGCCAACGTGCATCATCAGATCACAAAAACCTTCGTAACTTCCGTACGCGGGTGAGATATAGGGGTCATACACATCTGTCTCGCCGATGATTCCGGCGACATCCAACGTTTCAATCCGCTCTCCCAGCAAGGGATCGCGCGATTTATTGCGGATATACGATTCTCCATCAGCTGCCAGATCGGTCCATGCGGACATGGTGATCATCGCTTTGGGTAAGGGGAGATGGTGGTCGCGAAGATACAAACCCAATGCCAATGCCAGCCCTCCGCCTGCAGAATCACCCACCACGATAATTTTCTCGGGATCATAGCCCATCTGTAAAGCATAATCATAACACATAATCGCGTCTTCGAGCGCTGATGGATGCGAGTGCTCAGGTGCCAAGCGGTAATCCAGTGACAGCACTTTGGTTTCGCAGGTGATGCTTAAATACTTGATGGCTGATCGCCGATAAGAATCGCTATAGCCGTACTGATACGCGCCTCCATGAAATTGAATGATCAGATATCGAGGCTTATCATCAGCGCGATAGATAAGTTCCATTTTGGCTGTTTTATGGGTGTGCCACTCCGCGCGGATCCCCTTGGGAAAGCGGAAATCATCGCTGAGCCGCGTTGTATACAGACGTCCGTAATGACTTGTTTGCTCGAGGTCTTTGGACCCGATTCTTGCGAGCATCAGCAATTGTCTGGCCAGACTCCCGCGTATCGTCCGTCGATTGAATTTGATATGTAACATCGTATCACCCGCTTTAAGAATATATTATATCACATCACCTCAAAATTGCATCATCTCAACACATATGTTTTGATTATCACACAATCTATCTCGATTTCTTGGAAAAATGGTTTATAATAGACCTATCATTCTATATCTACGAGGTGAAATAATGCGCGCATATGAACGCTTGTTGCAATATGTCCCACACGATACCCAATCCAATCCGAAATCAACCACCTATCCTTCCACCCCCTCCCAAAAAACCTTTGGCGAAATCCTGATCAAGGAACTTGAAACCATGGGGATCCATGCGACGATGGATCCATATGGATATGTGATCGGCAAAATCCCCTCTAATACAAAAGATCCCGTGAAAACAGTCGCGTTGATCGCCCATATGGATACTTCTTTTGATGCGAGCGGCAAAAATGTTCAGCCACGCATCATTCACGACTACGACCTCAAAACCATCACCCTCAACCCAGAGAAAGATCTGCATCTTGATCCCGAGGTGTTTCCTCGTCTAAAAGAACTGAAAGGGCATGATCTGATCGTCACCGATGGAACGACGCTTCTCGGAGCCGATGATAAGGCGGGCATCGCCGAAATCATGACGCTCGCGGAAATCCTCACCCGGGATTCATCGATTCCCCATGGCGAAATCGTCATCGTTTTCACGCCCGATGAAGAAATCGGCAAAGGGACAGACTACATCGACATCACCAAGATCGGTGCGGATTTCGCCTATACGCTCGATGGCTCTCAGGTCGGTGAGATCGCTTATGAGAACTTCAACGCAGCCGAAGCGAACGTCACCTTGAATGGCCAATCCGTCCACCCGGGAAGCGCCAAGAACAAGATGGTCAACTCCTTGCGCCTCGCAATGGTTTTCGACGGTATTCTTCCCCCGTATATGCGCCCAGAATTGACCGAAAAATATGAAGGATTCAATCATTTGACCGAAGTCGAAGGCCGCGTTGAAAAAACCGTGATGACTTATATCATCCGCAATCATGATACCCGCTTGTTCGAGTCCCAAAAAGCAGATTTCATTCGCGCAAGCGCATTGCTCAACGAACAATACGGCCCCCACACATGCAGCGTCAAAATCACAGACTCCTATTACAATATGCGTCAGATTATTGATCAGAACCAACACATCGTCGCCCTCGCCATCGAAGCCATTCAATCATGTGGAATCACGCCGCTTATCGAGCCCATCCGTGGTGGCACGGACGGTGCGCGTCTCACCTATATGGGATTGCCTTGTCCCAACCTCGGAACCGGCAGCTACAATTTCCATGGACCCTATGAGTTCGTCTCCATCCAAGAGATGGATCAAGCCGTTGAGATTCTCGTTCGGCTGATCACAAATATCGCCCGACATCAATAAGATTGTTCTCTTTTCACATACACCATCAAAGGCTAATCGTTTTAGCCTTTTTTGAATGTTCTGTCATGATAGAACCCAACACCACGATGTCCATGGGGTTGACTTTCATTCCATGACCGGCGTTTGGCCTTCGGAATACTCCCGAATATCCCTGACATGGCCCCGATGATCGCTCAGTTCGTTGCTCTAAATATCCTCATTGGCCTATCCGATCAACATCGTGTTTCCCCACAATGTGACAAAAGCAAATATGCCCGCAGGCAATAAGAACAACAGATCTGTCTTGATAATCAACCTCACAGCCCAATCAAACGACCCGTCCAAAGGAGACATGGAATCGATTGTTGTACGATTCATCATGATTATGGGCTCCTCAAAAGAAAATCTCTTTACTCTTCTCAAAAATGTGATAAACTTAATTGTTTGAGTCATTTTTTTGAAAGAAAGATAGGAATGAGAACCATGAGAGACAAGAATATCATCAATATCGGTATCATCGCCCATGTGGATGCCGGCAAATCAACTTTGGTCGATGCCTTGCTGCGACAAAGTCATATATTTCATGATAATGAAGTCATGATTGAACAGATCATGGACAGCAATGACATCGAAAGAGAACGCGGCATTACCATCTACTCCAAAAACTGTTCAATTGAGCACAACGGCACGAAAATCAATATTGTCGATACCCCGGGCCATGCCGACTTCTCAAGCGAAGTCGAGCGCATCATGAATACAGTTGACACGGTAATTCTGTTGGTCGACAGTAGTGAAGGCCCGATGCCACAGACACGGGTTGTCCTCCAAAAATCATTGCAGATCGGCTTGAAACCGATCGTTTTTATCAATAAAATCGATAAACGCGACGAACGAGCGATGGAAGTCGTCGATATGTGCTTTGATCTCTTCGTCGAGTTGGGAGCGACCAATCAGCAACTCGATTTTCCGATCATCTATGGAATTGCCCGAGATGGAATCGCCATGAAAAACTACCATGATGAAGGTGTGAATCTCGATCCGCTGTTTGACTGTATTTTCGAACATATCCAATCATATCCCGATAATTCGGATGCACCGCTGATCCTGCAGATATCCTCTTTGCTCTACGATGACTATCTCGGCCGTCTCGGCGTAGGTCGCATCTCCAGAGGTACCCTGTCATGGGGTAAAACTTATATATTAAGTAAGCGGGATGGGAAAACCCTCCGCGTCAAAGTGACCAAAGTGTTTGTCAATGAAGGTTTGAAACGGGTAGAAAAAGATATAGCTTATGCAGGAGATATCGTCATCTTTGCCGGTGTGCCCCATATTTCTATCGGCGAGACGTTATGCGAAGAGAACTACTGCGAGCCCATGCCCATGATCGCCATAGACAAACCCACTTTGTCCATCAACATACTGGTCAATGATTCTCCCTTTGCAGGCACTGTCGGCACCCAAGTTACCTCAAGACAGATTAGGGCGAGATTGATGAAGGAACTTGAAACAAATGTCGGCCTTGAAGTTGAAGAGTTGCATCATGCAGAAGGTTTCAAAGTCAACGGCAGAGGTGAACTGCATTTGTCGATTCTCTTAGAGAATATGCGTCGCGAAGGCTTTGAAATGTGCGTTTCCAAACCTGAGATCATCACAAAAATCATCCACGGCAAAACCTACGAATCCTTCGAAAGAGTCCTCGTCCATGTTCCCGATGAGTATATAGGCAGTATCATCACACAGTTCAACTCACGCAAAGGCATCCTGAACAAAATGACGAGTGAGGGCGGCTACAGCTCGCTTGAATATGTCATGCCGACGCGTGGTTTGATCGGGTACCGCAGCGAGTTCATCAACACGACCAAAGGACAAGGAACCATGGAAAAAACCTATGATTCCTACCAACCGTATGCAGGCGAGATTGCCGGCAGGAAAAACGGCGTATTCATTGCCAAAGAGCCTGGCAAATCAATGGCTTACAGCATTTTCAATCTATCAGACAGAGGGCAAATGATCATCCGGCCAGGTGAAGAGATCTATGCAGGCATGATCGTCGGTTTCCATTCGCGAAGCAATGACTTGGTGGTCAACCCCTGCAAAAACAAAAATCTGACGAACACGCGCGCAAGTTGTTCCGATGAGGCGATCAAACTGCAAGAACCGATGAAGTTCACCTTGGAAGATGCGCTCGAATTGATCGAACATGATGAACTCGTTGAAATCACGCCGAAGTCGATTCGATTAAGAAAAAAGATCCTCGACGAGAACGATCGGAAAAGAGCGACGCGTTCCGCGCATCGAATCGAAATCCAGTGATGAACCATCATCCCATCTCTTCGTAAAAAAATGACTGAGTCCCACAAAAACTCAGTCATTTTCATATTCAATTTGATGATTTTTTGTTTTGATTGCGGTTATCATATTTGGAATAGTTCTTCGGGCGCGGATGGCCATAAGCCTTCTTCTTAGGTGATTGCGTGTGATGGGGGCTGGCGGAACCGCGAGCAGATGGGTTGTGTGATTTTTGCTTGATGGGGGCATTTCCTAACACAACCGAATATGGGTCATTCTTCACCACGGGAATATTCATCTTGATATACTTCTGGATGTCATGCAACTGATTCATCTCATCCTCTGAACAAAAAGAAATGGCCACTCCTCCCAATCCCGCGCGACCCGTTCTTCCCATACGGTGGATATAGGTTTCCGCAACATCTGGCAAATCAAAGTTGATGACATGTGACAACTCATCGATATCAATGCCTCTTGCGGCAATGTCTGTGGCAACCAGTACTCGGATCTTCTTCGCTTTGAACTGAAACAAAGCTTCTTGTCTCGCGCCTTGGGATTTGTTTCCGTGTATGGCGACTGCGGGAATGTTTTGTTGGATCAATGTTTTGACAATGCGATTCGCACCATGCTTTGTCTTTGAGAAGACGAGAACGGATTTCAGTTTCGTGTCGGACAACAATTGAATCAACAGATCCATCTTGCTTTTTTTATTGACATGATAGATGGATTGAGAAATCTTGTCGATGATCTGCGCTTCCGGAGTCACTTTGATCCGCTCCGGTTGATGCAGTATCTCTGAAGCGAGATTGAGGATGGCAGGAGGAATTGTCGCTGAAAAAAGCATGGTCTGTCTGGCTTGAGGAACCATGGCAATGATTTTCTTGACATCTTTGACAAACCCCATATCCAACATTCGATCCGCTTCATCCAACACAAGAATCGATACCTTCGCCAACGTAAGAACCTTTTGTTGGATCAAATCCAGCAATCTTCCGGGGGTTGCCACCAATATATCGATACCCCGATGCAATATCGATACCTGCTTTGACTGGGATACGCCTCCGTAGATCACTGTCGTACGCAGATCGATGTTCTTTCCATATTCAATGAAGTTGTCGTGGATCTGGAGCGCGAGTTCTCTGGTGGGAGCAAGGATCAACGCCTTGATATCACGCTTTGATTGATAGTGCTTTTGCATGTATAATCTTTGGAGAATCGGAATGGCAAAAGCAGCGGTTTTTCCCGTTCCCGTCTGCGCACTTCCCAAGATGTCTTTCCCTTCGAGCAATAATGGAATGGCCTCGATTTGTATCGGAGTTGGTTCTTCATATTCCTTCGTAATTAACGCGCTGAGAATCGGTTCGATGATGTTTAGGTCTTGAAATTTCATTAAAATAATGGCTCCTTGTGTGATACACCGTGATTCTTTCTAATAGAATCTCGATATTGAGTATATGAATGTCATACCCATCAATCATATCACATAATGTATGATTTGACGCTATATTCTTCTATTCGCCCGCATTTACAAACAATGACGCCTGGTTTGAATGACGAGAATCATCCACCCAGTCCATCTCCAAGAAATACCCATCCTATTTGATTATCACAAGTCTGCGAGGCATAAAAGGGTGGGGGTTCAATAGAGCATCTTCTAAGAAAAAGCGTTTAAACGCCGATAAACAACGACAATATGACCGTCAGTCCCACGGAAATGACATTGGAAAAACTATGCATCAACATCGGGTAGACGACACTTCTCGATTTTTCATAACAATCTCCATAGAAATAACCCAGCACGATGGCCAATACCACTTGAGGCAAAAAATAACTGACCCGGAACGGGTTGAATGAAAACGCCATGTGGGCCATCGCAAAAACAATGATCGCAAACAAGTTGGCATAACTTAATCGTTCGTGAAGGCGTTTGTTGTTCGCGATGACGACAAACATCGTCATGGCAAAAGCACGAAAAATGATCTCCTCGGATGGTCCCGTAAGGAATAGTTGAAATCCCAAATATCCCAGTACGTTTCTCGCGGTCATCGGATATTGAAAAGGTTGAAACGCGTCTGCAGCGATTGTGATGGCAAAAGCTACGACCACATAAATCGTAAAAAACAACATGAAGCGTTTCAAGTATTTCATCCCAGCTTCTTTATCTCCCGTACCCAAACGAAAATTGATCTTGCCTATCTTTGCGATTACGAACAGCACCAGCAAGATCACAAGGGTCTGAACCACGTGGTGAACAACGATCCACATGAATGCACCGTCCGGATCGATGGACGCGTATTGAAACATGTCCGCCACATACCCGCCTATTCTCGGTGCAATCAACAAAAACAACCCCAATATCATTATCAACACCATTTGAAGCAACCATTTCATGTCTTTTTATCTCCTTTCCATAAATCGTTATCAATCTGAGCCAAAAAATTCTTTAAAATTATATCATTCAATGGGATATATCTCAATCCAGTTGTGCACATTTCATTCGTTCATCCCATAGAGTAATTCGGAAACTCATCGATGATATCACAACAGAATGGTATCTCGTTTCACACGATCATCAATAAAACAACCCGGGCCATCAAATATCATGCCGGGTTGTTTTGTATTTATTGAACTGACTGCGGAGCGATCGAATGATCGCTTATCAAACCCCAATATAGATCGATCTGGTGACGATGAAAATGAGGATCGCCAACGTGATACTATATAACGTTCCGATCAAATAATATTGACTGAACGCTTTGTCCTTCGATATTTGATCGTAGCGTGAGATGGTTTTTGCTGTTAAAACAATACCAATCGCGATTGCGACATTGATATACATCATCGCGAACATCACAATCCGCTCAAAAGCACCTATGATCGCACCTGCGTTTCGCAAGTTATCGTCATCGGTACTGGCCGGTTTATAGTTGCCGAAAAATATCTTGAATGCATAATTCGCGGGTTCCCACAGCATCAACAATCCGCTTGACAAAACAACAATCCGCCAAAATGTCGAGTTATACAGATATTTGATGTACACATCGCTCAGAATCGAACTTGTTTGATTGAAATCATTCGCTTCGATCAAGAAGACTCCCAAGAAGATGATTCCGATATGCAAGATAAAATCCAACCCGAACAAATAGCGTTTGTCCATCGGCCTTAGCTTGCGGATAATGATGATGAAGATATCAATCAACACATGAACGCCCAATGACAGAAAGCCATAAACGATGATGGTCGCGTGAAACAAAAAGAAGCACATCACGACAATCCAAACGACCACGAACAGAACACATTGTAAGCCTAATCCCCTCCACGTACCTATTCTATCTTCTATCTGTTTTTGGTTTTGCAACGTATAACGTGAGAAGATGTACGATAAGAGCAGTATCGATAAAACTTCGTTCATGACTTGACCCCCTTGAGATAAGCGGTTATCTTTTGGTATCCTTGAACATAATCATAATACTGAGACGCTCTGAGCAATTTATTGAAATTCTTGGGTTCTTGCCCGAGTTTCTGAGCTGTTTTTTCTTGTATGAACTGATCATCATAACCTTGATCCTTCATCAACAAACCGATCACTGACGTTTGATGCCTGGTCCAACGACGCCGGATGTTATGAAGCAAGACAATCATATGATTGATGATTGTCTGCGCTGCTGGGTCTTCTATACCCAGCACCCATAAATCGGTTCGACCGGAAATGCCTTTTTCGTGGTATGATTTCACGAGACTTGTGGCTTGTCGCGCTAGCCACCATGCGTCTCCGTTCGTGCCCAATGTCGTCCGCGTATCGCCAAGGCCTGTCGGTACTTCACCCACACCTACTCCATATCGCAGTTGGATGTGATCAAAAGCCAATCGAAAATGCTCAATGATTTCAAAGACATGATCGGAAGTCTTCAATAAGCCTTGAAATTCATCACCCAATGTGATTTCAAAAGGTTTGGCGATATCTTTTTTGTACTTCGTGTTCATATCATTCAATACACGACTCATGTGTTGAAATACCGCCAAAGTGTCGCTATGCTTTGAGTCAATGACGTCTCCGTTAATCGCATAATACACCATCGCTATCACCTCACCCGTATTATCTCATGTTTTTGTGCGAGATGCAATACATCGTATGTTTTTATGCGATTTATGATGGCTCGTCCGTTTTTGTGCGATTTGTATGGGCTCGTCCGTTTTTGTGCGATTTGTATGGGCTCGTACCATTTTATGCGATAAACCGAGCCTCAATCATTTCAATCACTCATAGCGGCATGACATCACGCGATGCGAATCACCCTGCATTCGCAAGTGTTTCAAGATACGACAAGTCCGCTTGATAATCCCATACACTCAAAAAGTCGTGGTCACCGTTGACTTGGGCAAACACCAAATCTTTGTTTGCGTAATCAGCGGCTTCAAGTGCAGACAACGCTTTTCCTTTTGTCGTCAGAGGAAGGATGCTTTCATCATCCGCATAATTATTGTACTCATAGAATCGCGCATTTTCCGGCAGATTGCCGCTCATATCCGTCCAACCGATGCTCGATATGTGACTGCCGAAAACATTCTCGATAAATGCGATATGCGCATTGGGTCCCCACGGACGGCCAAGAAAGACAGAATTATCCTGAACTCCCGCTTCGGCAACCAATTGATTCCGGTAAAACACGTATCCATAATCAAGCAAAGCCGATTCCTGTGTCGCAAAGCCTTTGTTCGTCGCCAAGGCTCCGCCGGATGTCGGTCTATAAAGCATTTTGATCACGGAATCCTCGATGAATGCGGGTCCGCCATTGCCGAAAATGAAGTCGACCACGCCTTCAATATACGCATCGATATAGTATTGTCGACCTGATTTTGCATATAAAGTATCTTGATATCCCAGGAATCCGCAATGGGCGTAGATTGCCTGATCGGCTTCATTGACCAAAGCCACCGCTTGTTTGTCACCGATTGTCGCATGCAAATAATCAAAACCATTCGCGAATGTGATATGGGCTGCCATAAAGTTCTTCGCGGACGACTTGATCGCCACCGTTGCCGATCCTTGAGTTCCCCAATTACTGCCCGTCGGGCTTTCCAGACCGCTGGCGGCGTCATAGGTGATGATCGTTTCTTCTCTGCCATCACCTATCAAACTGACATTGGGGACAGTCAAAACGACTTTCTCGTAATAGGTTCCCGCTTTGACGTAAACAATCTTTTCCACTGAAGTTGACAGACTGAGATTCGCCAAGTGTTGAAACGCTTGTTTAATTGTCGTGAAGCGGTGCGCATTTTCAATCGCTTCACCGATCATACCCGTGTAGTTTCCATCGACGATCAAAACAATCTTGTTCTCGCTGATGATGGGCGTGTTTGAAACCACAAACACATCGATTTCGATATCAGAGAAGTCCTGATATGAGAAAACCAGGGCATATGTTCCGGGATTTTGCGCATTGTACGCTGAACTATCGAGGGAATAATCCGTACTATTCAGCCTGAGATAAGTGCCATCACTGAGCAAAGCTTTTACGACGAGGTTGTCATAGTTGAGACTTTGACCGACCAAATAAGTATCCTTGAAGAGCAAGCTATCAACGATAAAATCTGTGACTTCGATCACATGAACGCTGAACGATTTCTCCCATTCGCCATAACTGACGATGATGTCGTATGTGCCGGTCACTTGGTTGTCGAAAGCGCTCGATTGGATGGTATAACGTGACGAGTCGAGCAACTCGGATGAATTGTCAGAATACGTGACATAGACCTTGAGTTGAGCCAAATCAAGTGCCTCACCCAACAAATAATCGGATTTGACTTGAGCGGTGATCACGCTGATGCCGGTTTCGACGATCGGTCCCGTCGATTCTATATTTCTGAATATGGATGCACCTTCATGTTTGAAGAACTCTTTATCAAAATCGCTACCATCGAACCAGTTCGCGGTAATGGCTGATTCAGCCAATGCGGTTCCGTCCGTCACGGACACCGGGTTACCAGATACATTGAATACCGTTGTACTGGCATTATAATACACATCGGATAAATGTTTCACGCCCCCTAAACCCGCATTACCGATCGCGATGTTCACGGCAGCGTTTCCGGAGTTGACAACCAAGTCACTCAAAAAAACATTTGTGGCGTTGACGATCGTGTCTTGGGAACTGCGACCGAGAATCACCCCCGTATCTTTGGCTGAGTGCAATGAACCTTTGATGACGACGTTATCAACGGTGAGTTCCACATTCGCACTATTGTCACGCCCCATCAAAATCCCCGTCGTCTGCGCGCCCGTGGAGCGGATTTCGCTTTGAACATAGATATTTCTCATTTCGATCTTGACATACTTTCTTGCCGCACCCACAAGACCTCCGATATAGTCTCCACCCTGAATCTTGTTGTTTTCATCATTGATGAAAGTAATAGTCTCGATGATGATTTTATCATCGGGATCGAGAGAATCGGAGGTGACATCACCGAATATCAAGGCCGCATACGAACCCGTATGGATCACCGATACATTTCGGAATGTCAGATGACTGAAGGTCGCTCCGCCTTGGGCAAAAGCGCTCACAAAGGCAGACGCTTCACCTGTGCCGCCGCCATATTGAATACATTCTTGGAACTGAACATTTCTGATGGTTCCTCCATGCAACAATTCCTTGAACAAGAATCCCATTTTATTACCTGAAGCGTTGATCACTGCGTTGCTGATCGTGTGACCAAGACCATCAAAAGTACCGCTATATAGAAGTGAACTCCCCGTAAGGGTCACGCCTTGAAGGTCGATATCTTCGGTTAAATGATAATTGCCACTCGGGTTGCCTGAAGTGATGAATGCAACCATCTCAGCCGCAGAAGCGATAGGAATCGAATCCGGCAACGCCGTAATCGTGGTTTGCGTTGACGCACTGGTTGAGACAACCGGAACCGTGGTCACAAAAGTCGTAGCCGGAATCGTCGTCATCACGGTGGTTACCGGATATGAAGTGATCGGCGTGGTCGTGGATTCGGTCGTGATGATCGTTGTCGGTGGCATATATGAAGTCGTTAAAGTGGTTTGTGGAACGGTTGTCGGAGTGTGTTGGGTCGTGTGGATCATTGTTGTGGGGCTTGTCGTTACAGTGGTGGGTGCGTGTGTCGTAGACATAACGTCATCTGTTGTCGTATCCGCAGCACAGCCAAAAACGATAGCCATGATCGCGATGAACACAACGATGATTCTTTGGCTTCTCATCCGCATAAAAAGTCTCCTTTAACAAGTGTATTGTTAAGTCAATTATAACAAATGAAAGACTAATATTCTCATATCATCATGTCATTCATACAAAAAAACCGCAGTTTTATGAACGCGCGGTTATTATAATGAACAAGCGTTTAAAAATAGAGTCTTTCTCCCTTGCGTTCACAAAAATGACGCTTATACGCCTCTACCGGATACGAACGAAATCCACCAGCGAGTCTGAATAGATGTATGTTTCATCCAGTGGCACATCTCCCCATAAACCAAGACACGCCTGATAGACTTCCTCATGGACATAGACTTTCATATCATCATGGATCTTGACGTTGATTCGATGATCATCTGTCGTGATATTCGACTGATAAATGATGAAATTTCCCGCATAGAGCCTCACCGGCGTCCCTTCGGTTAAACCATAATACACTTCCTTCAAGCGGTGGCATTGAATGAATGCCGCCTGTTCGATCCATTCCAAAGAAGCGGGCAAGTAGACCTTTTCGACTTCAAAGCAGTTCGCGAAAGCCTTTGTGCCGATTTTTTGGCACCCTTCTTCTATATGAACTTCTTCGAATCTGCGAGCGTCATAGAAACTCATCGCCCCGATCTCATGAGATGCAATCGTCAACAGCGCAATCTCGGCATAGTTGAACGCATAGCTTTCAATCACTTCTGCTTGAATATAAGCTTCATCAATGTGCGATGCATAAAATGCATACGGTTTGATCGCCCCCACGTTTTCCGTCACGTTCAAAGATGCGAAATCTCTACCGGCAAACGCGTAGCGACCGACGATGAGAAAAGATGCGAAATCATCATAATGATCGGGACCGAGGATTAATTCGAGGCCGTCATCATACCTCAATGCCAACGCTCCGTCCACTATCTCATACGGGCTATCTTCTGCCACTCGCATATCATTGAGCGGACAGCCGATGAACGCCTTGGCATGGATGAAAGTCAGCGTGCCAAAATCGATGGTCTCCAGATGCGCGCAGTCTTGAAACACGCCATCCTCTAGAACTATAGAACTCCCGTCAAAGGTGACTTTCGTCAATGAATCATTATGACTAAAAGCCGAATCTGAGATATTCCATCGATCTTTCAATGTCAATTCAATCATTCCGGTGTTTTTGAATGCGCTGCTTTTGATGCGTTCCAACGTATCTGGGAAGTCGATTTCCTCCAAAAGAAGGCAATCTTGAAACGCGGACACACCGATTTCCTTCAGGCTATCCGGAAATGATACGTGTGTCAATGAGGCGCAATCGGAAAAAAGAAAGTCGGGAATGTTTTCAACGCCGAGGGTGAAGATGACCGTACTCACCGAAGTGTTTCTGAAGGCGGATGCACCGAGGTCGATATCGCCTAAAACCAACTCGCCGCTTAGTAGGGTCGATAGAAACGCCTGATATCCGATATGAACGATATGCTCAGGAAGTCGGATCGTCGTTTGATTATATGCAAAAGCAGAATCGCCGATATACTCGATGCTATCTGCCATTGTGACAGATTCCAAACCACTTTCATAAAAGGCTTCATTTCCGATGTTTCTGACGCCTTCTTCAATCACCAAAGATAGGATGGGCAACCTTAAGTCCCTTCCCCAAAACCCTTTTTTCATCTTAAAGGCATCATCCTTGATCCCCGACACAGGTTGATCGTTGTATGTAGCGGGAATCACAAGGTCCTTCACCGGCCGGCCGGAAAAGCCTGTGACTTGATAGGTATCATCTTCCAACAGCTCATACTGCAAATAAACATGAGGGTCCGAGCTAGTGCTGTATCTGCCGTTTGCGCAAGAACATAATGTTGCGACGCACACGCACATCACCAGAATTGCCATCATTCTCAACACATTCTTCAGCATAAATCTCGTCCTCCTCATACCTTAATGAAATCCCAGGCAATCTTTCACCTCGAAAAAATGATCACACACACCCCAATCCCTGGTAGTACGTATAGAACTCAAGTTGTATGAT
>JAQVTV010000163.1 GCA_028699855.1 Candidatus Izemoplasmatales bacterium
CGCCGACTTTGACGGATGGAGCCACGCGCTTTCCGTCGACGATCGCCCCTTCACCGACGGCGATCACTTCAGCAAAACTGGGTTGATCCTTGACATCGCCGGTCAGAAGAATACCGCTGGCGGTCTTTTTTTCGACCTTTTCCTTCTTCAAGACAACATTGTCATGTAATGGTCTTAACATCAAACTCACTCCTTATTTTGTCATTGATTTAGCACTCAATATTGTAAAGTGCTAAGTTTATTATATCATGAATTTTAGCACTGTCAAGTATTGAGTGCCAGCAAATTTTCTTTTTTTGAATCCTCAGAGTCGATTCGATTTTTTCGCTATCGACCAGGCATTGTGGATGGGCCGTATGCGTTCATGATTAGCGGATTGTGCACAAAAAACCCGGGGGTTACCCGGGTAGTCATCTTATTCGTATGTCTGTGCTTTCTCTTCGTGTGCCAACACGCGGAGCGCACCTAAAGCAAGCGCGCGCATCTCATCTTCTCCGGGATAGACGTGAAGAGGAAAGATGGGATCGATGTAGGAGCGAAGGTGGCTGATGAACAAGTCGTTATGTGCCAAACCTCCGGTAATCAATATGCCATCAAGTTCGCCCGATACCGCAAAGTACAAGCTCCCGATTTCTTTGGCAACTCGGTACGCCATCGCACGAAAATAAAAGGCTGCTTCTTGATCGTTATGGCGGATACGTTGATCGATTTCGATACCATTCGCAGTCCCGAGGTAGGATACCAATCCGCCTTGTCCAACGAGCATTCGCTTGACTTCCTCTTTGGTGTACTGGCCGGAAAAACACATTTCGACCAAGGGATAGGTGGGCAGGGTGCCCGTGCGTTCGGGAGAAAACGGGCCATCGCCTCCCAGGGCATTGTTCACGTCGACAACGCGCCCCTTCTGATGCTATCCAACGCTGACGCCGCCACCTAGATGACACACAATCAAATTGAGATTCTCATATTTTTGACCGATGATTTTCGCATGTTTACGGGCAATCGCTTTTTGATTCAAGACATGAAACACGCTAATGCGATCCATACCTTTAAGCCCGGATACTTTGGCGATGTCATCCATCTCATCGACGCAGACGGGGTCCACGATATAGGCGGGTCGATTGAGTGGACGCGCCATCAAATCAGCGAGAATCGCGCCGAGGTTCGATGCATGCGCACCGTACGTACAGGATTGGAGATCCTCGAGCATCCGTGCATTGATGGCGTAGGTGCCTCCTTGCGGAAGCGGCTTCAAGATTCCGCCTCTGGCCACGAAGACATCGAAATCTTCCACTCGATGTCCTTTCTGAGACAAGAACTCAAGAATGAATGCTTTGCGGAAATCTGCTTGATCGATGATGGATGAAAACGCCTGCAACTCACGCGCTTCATGTTTCAACACCTGTTCATGAAGCAGTTGCTCCTGCCGGAAGATCGCAACCTTGGTTGAGGTTGATCCGGGATTAATGATCAGCAGCAAGTAATCCATCTTGTATCACCACCGCCAACATGATTGAGTATTGTTTGGCTTCCGCTGAATCCGCTCGAGATGTGAGAACAATCGGCACTTTCGCGCCTACGACCAAACCAGCTGAAGCGCCTTGGGCCAAAAAGACGGCTGTTTTGTAAAAAATATTGCCACCATCCAAATTCGGAAAGACAAGGATATCGGCGCTTCCGGCCACAGGACTTGTGATGCCTTTGCTTTTCACGGATTCTTCGGAAACGAGATTGTCGACCGCAAACGGCCCGTCGACATAAAACGATCCCGCGTCCACCTGTTGATAATGGGCTTTGACCGCCTCCGCCATCATCGTCGAAGCGATTTTTTCATTCGGTTTTTCAACGGAGCTAACCAGCCCGACCTTCGGCTTTTCGATGCCGATTCCGCGTGCCACGCGGACGGCATTTTCGATGATTTGAACCATCTCTTCCGGATTCGGTGCGATATTCATCGCACCGTCTGTGGCGATGATCAAGTGGTCATATAACGGAAACGATACCAATCCGACATGGCTTAAGAGGGGTTGTTGACGAATACCGTATTCCCGGTTAACAACACCCTTAAGCAGATATTTCGTGTCGATCAGACCCTTCATGACGATATCCGCTTCATTCTTGTTGACCAAGTCCATGGCGATCTTTGTGGCGATTTCCGGGTTGGTTTCATGGATGATGCTCACATCGTTCAACAGCGGATATTCCGAAATCAGTTGGCGTATGACGGTCTCATCACCGATGAGAATGGGATGAAGTGTCGTATAGGGAAGGCAAGAGGCGATCGCTTCAATCACATGCGCGTCATGCGCAAACACCACAGCCATTCTTTTCGGCTGAGTCTGGTGGACAACTGACATCAGATCTTTGACATGTTTAAGCATAGGTCACTCCCTTTTTTTTGATAAATTCGCGTCCGGCCGCAATGGCTTGAAGGTTGAGATCCAACATATGGGCTTTGCGTTCGCCAAGGAATTTTTTCAAAATGGTCTCGATCGTTTCCATCTTGAAAAGCTGGGTGAGTTCGAGATAACTGCCGAGCATGACCATGTTCGCTACTTGGACGGATCCAAGTTCGGTGGCAATGTCATTCACGGGAATGCCGATGACGAGCACATCCGGAATCGTCAAAACTTCTTTGATGAGCGACGCATTATAGAGGATTAAGCCCGAGTGCGCCATGCGGGATTGAAACTTCTCCATCGAAGGGCCGTTGAAGGCAATCAGGTGGTCCGAATTCTTGAATACGGGCGAATTGATGACCGCTTCTGAAATAATCACGGAACAATTGGCTGTACCGCCGCGCGTTTCAGGGCCGTAAGAAGGAAACCACAGGCAATTCAAATTGTCATGTGTCGCACTATATGCGAGCAATTGCCCAAACATCATGACACCTTGTCCACCGAAGCCAGCAACGCGTATCGTCTTTGCTTTAGCCATTGTTTTCACCTCGATCGCGGAATAGACCCAAGGGGTAGACTGGAAGCATATCGGACTTGATCCATTCCATGGCTTTGATCGGTGTCATTCCCCAGTTGACCGGGCAACTCGACACCACTTCCACCATGGAAAAACCGCGGCCTTCCATTTGATATTGAAAGGCTTTTTTAATCGCTTTTTTCGCTTTCAAAACATGTTTGGGATCAACCGCCGTCACCCGCTCGAGATAGGCTACGCCATCGATATTTTGAAATATCTCGCTGATTTTGATGGGATTACCATGATGGACGCGGTCGCGTCCGTCGGGTGAAGTCGTGGTCTTTTGTCCAATCAATGTCGTCGGAGCCATTTGGCCGCCTGTCATGCCATAAATCGCGTTGTTGATGAAGATGACCGTGATGTTTTCCCCACGATTCGCAGCGTGGATCGTCTCTGCGATGCCGATGGAGGCGAGGTCTCCGTCACCTTGATAGGTGAAAACGATATTGTCCGGGCGAACGCGTTTGATGCCTGTAGCTTCCGC
>JAQVTV010000164.1 GCA_028699855.1 Candidatus Izemoplasmatales bacterium
CATCCGGCTTGACACAAAAATCCATCGGGATTTGGGTGATGGGATGGGGAAAACGAAGATAATACGCCCATAAAGCCAAGGTGGGATCGTCATCCTTGATTTGTGCATGGTATTTAGAGTCATTGATAATCGGATGCCCAAGTTGCGATAAAGTGAAGCGGATCTGATGAAAACGGCCACTGATCAATTCAAACTCAACCAAGGTCAGCCATTGATCACGAACGGCTTTGCTTTCTATCACGCGATAACAAAGACTGCCGGTCTTGTCTCCCTGTGAGACGGCCACCCTTCGTTGTGTATCCTTTTCCATCACCATCTCGACTTTTTGCCAATCGGAAACGGCCATTCGGCCTTCGACCACCGCGAGGTAGCGCTTGTCCAAGGCGTGCGACCTAATGGAATGCGACAATCTGGCAGCGGCCTTCGATGTACGGGCAAAAACCATGATTCCCCCCACATTGAGGTCCAGTCGATGCACCAAACCCAAAAACACGTTCCCGGGTCTCTGGTGTCTGATTTTCAAGTCCGCTTTCAAGAGTGAAAGCATGTCCGGCAGTGGTTTATCCCCCGCCTGCGAGAGCACACCCGGCGCCTTGATCGCCACGAGGAGATGATTGTCCTCATAAATGTGCTTGATCACACCGCTCATCCCAAAGCCACATCGAGGATCATCATGACGACAAAGCCGAACATGACTGCGATCGTGCCGATATTCGAGTGTTCTCCGAGTTGGGCTTCGGGTATCAATTCTTCAACGACCACATAAATCATCGCACCTGCCGCAAAGGCAAGAAACCACGGCATGATCGCCGTCAACTGAGTCGCAAGAACCAGACCTATGACCGCAAATACCGGTTCCGCCACGCCGCTTAGGGTTCCATACATGAACGCCTTGCCCGATGACATCCCTTCCTGTTTGAGCGGCAACGAGATGGCAGCTCCCTCGGGAAAGTTCTGTAGACCGATACCGATGGCAAGTCCAAATGCCGACATGATCGCAATCGGCGTTCCCGCCTGAAGCGCCAAACCGAATGCCAAACCCACGGCGAGTCCTTCAGGAATGTTATGCAATGTCACCGCAAATATCAACATCGTCGATCGCTTCAAAGAAGTTTTGATGCCTTCGGGTTTCTTTTCGCCAATATGAAGATGCGGTAAGAGATTATCCACGACGAGCAGAAAGAGCCCCCCTAAAGCGAAGCCGATGCCTGCGGGTATCCATCCAGCGATTCCGAGCAATTCCGCTTCTTCAATCGCGGGGTTGAGCAAAGACCAAACCGATGCGGCAATCATCACGCCTGCCGCAAAACCCAAGGTGATTCGCTTGAAGCGATCACTCATGACCTTGCGGAAAAAGAATACCATCGCCGATCCGGCGGTCGTCATCACAAACATCAGACTGATACCGATGATTGTGATAGTTGTATCACTCCAGTTGTTCATACAATCCTCCTACTGATAATTGAGATTATGCGTCCACGCAACGGGCAAAGGGAAAACTAAACGAAACGGGCTCGTTTCGGGGATATCGAGATCATCCCATGGTCCGAAAATCAAACGATGCAACCCATGTTGATCGGAAACGTGCACGCTAGAAGATCCAAGGCTTATCGTATAACCATGACCCGCTTCAAACGTCATCTTCACATCAGAACCCTGTTTTTTTCGGATATATGGCGATAGTTCCTGAAAGAAATTTTCCCAGTTAATGACTTTGAAACTGGCATGTTGATCCGTGGGTTCCGACGGATATGCTTTGAGATATGTATGAATCTCGTCGCATCTGGGCGCAGGGAACAACAAGACTTCCTGATCGTGATGTTCAAGAATCATCGGCAGGATCTCGGCTATGGCTTTGCGATCGCCTCCATACTCGCGCAGGAGAATCTCATGCTTGATGAGGTCAATCCGCAGAAACATGTAAGCGATAATCTCTTCGTGTTCAACGATCACATCCATGGCAAACTCAACCAACGAAAGCGGATGCATCTGCCCCTTCAACAACAATTGAAACGCTTCTTCGCTTCGCTCAAATCGCAACGACTCATCTAGATACAAGCGATACACTTTGTCAAAGTCCGAAGGTCGATATTCCCGCAAATGATAGGAATGATCCGTCCGTGGCTGTGTATGAATTTGATACCCGATCAGATCGCCGACACGTGTCGCACCAAAACGTTCATAAATGCCCCCATATCCCGAAATGATCAAAAGTGAGATTCCTTCAGAACGCGCATGGGCTTCGGCTTCAACGAGTAGTTTCGAAGCGAAGTTGCGCTTGCGATACGCCTTTTCGGTGCACACAGCTCCGACCGATGCAACTTTGACTGGGTACGTGTCAACCAGAAGTGTTGACGGATAGTAGTTGACGAGCGCGCGGATTTTACCATGAACCGTCATTTGATGCATGCGCTTCATGTTTGCGTGTCCCAATAGCAACAAGAAGCGGTGACGCATATCCTCTTGAAACGTCTGGGAAGCCAGTTCGATCGCCTGAAAATATTGATGTTCATGAACCACACCAGAAGTTGCGACTCCATAGCGACTCATGAAAGTCTCATATGACACGACACTTTGAGTTCGCCGGGATTCTTCCGCCATGAAAGCCAGCACATGGCTTTTCAACGCTTCTTGAAGATTGGTGCGCTTCCCGGGATCATCGCTTTTCATGTATTGGACGAAATCATCCATGATGCCGATATCGCCTCCGCCATGCATGAGATCGGCGTTACCTAATTGGATAACCTCAGGCTTAGGCGCACCAAAGCGCCATAGCTCAAGCTCGTTCTTATCCAAATGTCCGCGTATTTGGCCTTCAGTTCCCATCAACTTGATCGTTCTTGTGTTTTCCGTTGTGAAGCCCGTCATCGTAAAACTAACGGTCACTTCATTTTGAAAATGGATGATGACCACTTGATGATCCACCACATTATTGTCGGTTTGATAGACACATCTGCCATAGGGTCCGTGTTTTAACGCCTCAAGCAATCCCGATTCGCTCATATCATTCGATACGGCGAGTTTCATCCAGATCGGTCCATCGACATAGACTTTCGGCGCATAATAGACGCAACTGTTTTGATGGGGACATCCATCCATACAATAAGCTGGGGCTTGATCGGGACAATTTGCCCGGGTGAAATAACTGAGATCACCAAAAGAAGCGACATCGGTGACCTCGGATTGGGCAAAATAGACCATCAAATCCAGATCGTGACATGATTTAGCCAAAATCATCGGACTCGATGTGGCGTCATTTCGCCAATTGCCCCGCACATAACTATGGGCTTGGTGCCAAAACGATACATTCTCGTTGTGCTGGATACTCATCAAGCGTCCGATTTTTCCCGCATCCAACCAATCCTTGATTTGCGAGAAGAAAGGCGTGTATCGTAAAACGTGGGCGATCATCAATTTCAGTTTCCGCGTCTCGGCCTCTTTGACCAAAAGCAAG
>JAQVTV010000165.1 GCA_028699855.1 Candidatus Izemoplasmatales bacterium
TTCTGAAGAACAGATTGAATACTCTACTGATTCAGCGGATGACAGACGGCCCGAATCGCAAAAAGTGATCAAGGAAGGCGTTGCCCACACTGAACTCGATCTGCGCGGAAAACGCTATGAAGAAGCGATGGACGCGCTTGACAAATTCGTGGATGATTGTTTGTTTCATCATCTCGAATTTTGTTCCATCATCCATGGATTCGGAACCGGTGCGCTGAAGAAAGGTGTCCTCGAGTATATCAAGCAGAATAAAACGATCAAAAGTTACCGCTCGGGCGGTATGAATGAAGGTGGCCAAGGGGTTACCATCATTTATTTCAAGTAAGGATTCGCTAAGTATGAACCATATCGATGTGAAACAGTGGTCTGAGGGATTTCACTACCTCATGTTTACCGCACGGTGGTGTGGCACATGTCGTAGTATCATCAGACACTTGGCAGACATTAAGGAACAAGCATCTATCGACGTCACGCTTGTCGATGTAGAAAATGAACCAGAGCTCGCCCGACGATTTTCTATCAAGGGCGTTCCAGTGCTGATGGCCATTGAAAAAGGCAAGGAAGTCGCCCGATTGAGCGGTTCCTTGCTCAAAGAAGAAATCGTTGCTTGGCTGGATGCCCACCCTAAGGCGAAGGATGAGACGGAGATGGATGATGAACGGGATCCTATTAATCGATAAACCGAGACGCATGACGAGTCATGACATCATTCGTCATGTGCGGAAAGTCCTCGATATCAAAAGAATCGGTCATGCAGGCACACTAGATCCATTCGCGACCGGGTTGTTGGTCGTGATGGTGGGATGGGCGACCAAATTATCAGATGCACTGATTGCAGAAAACAAGACCTATGAAGCCACGATTCGGCTTGGCATCTCAACGGATACCGATGATGTGACAGGTAAGACACTTCAAGTGATGTCTGCACGCCATTTGGATGAAACACGTATCCGCACAGCGCTGTGCTCGTTCATCGGAACATCCATGCAACGTCCGCCAAAATATGCCGCAATCAAGGTGCAAGGGAAGAAACTGTATGAATATGCGCGAGCCGAGCAAGAAATGCCCGATATCCCGCTGCGTCAGATCCATATCGATCAGATCTTAGATATCTCAATGAGTCATGTGGGTGAGGATGAGGTGGATATTCATTTCACGACCCAGGTTTCCAAAGGCACTTATATTCGTTCATTGGCGCGCGACGTGGGTGAAAAACTTGGTATCGTCGGCACGTTGAAAGATTTAAAACGTACGGCTTCAGGGATGTTTCGATTGGATGAAGCGATCACCTTGGCAGAGGTGGTGCCCTCGACTCCACTCATCGATCCTTTGCCTTATTTGGGATATGCTCAATGCAAATTGGCGGATTTCTGGTTAAAAAAGGTTGAGAACGGGGCGTTTCTACCGATGTCTTTATTTTCAGGTTCCGCTCATACCATCATCTATAATGCTCTGGATGAACCTCTGGCTATTTATCGATACGACAAGGAGCGAGACTGCATGCGCATGTCTGTGAAACTACAATGATTGTCCATGAATTCGATTATCAGTCCAAAGGACTTAAGGCAGATCTTGCCCTATGTCTTGGTTTTTTTGATGGTGTCCATCGAGCGCATCAAAAGTTGATGCAAGATACACTCTCATATGGAAACAGCCTCGGAGTCGAAACTGCGATTATGACTTTTTCGACTCATATCGGCTCCTATATCGCGAACCGTGAATTCAAGGCATTGTCTTTGCTCGACGATAAGATTCGCATTGCCAGAGAGATGGGATTCGATCATTTCTACATCATCCGTGTGTCCGAAGAATTGGTGCGCATGGCACCTGAATCATTCATTGAGCGGTTTCTCATGTCATCGCGTCGCGTCATCGTGGGTTTCGACTACACCTTCGGCGCGAAAGGTCGGGGAGATGTCGCGATGCTCCAACGCTGGTTGCCCGATAAAGTTCATGTCGTCTTGGAAATGGATTATTATGGTAAGAAGATCGGCTCATCTCGAGTGCGTCGCGCCTTGTCAAAGGGACGGATTTCGCTTGCCAATCGGATGCTCGGGGGGGCGTATCAGATTCATGGGACGGTGATCAAAGGACACGGGAGAGGAAAAGATTTGGGTTTCCCGACTGCCAATATCGCCTATAACGGGTATTTTTTGCCGAAACATGGCGTATACCATACCGAAGTCGTGCTTCGTGGCAAAGTCATGCATTCGATGAGCAATATCGGATGCAATCCGACGTTTCATAATCGCGAGGTGACCCTGGAAACACATATTTTCGATTTTGACGACTCGATTTACGGAGAATCGATCACGCTTCGTTTCAAACAATATATTCGTCCGGAAATGGTCTTCGATTCGACTCAAGCTTTAATCGCACAAATGGCACATGATGAAGAAGTGATCAAAAAAGCAATCTCTCAGGAGGTTTCAAATGAAGAAATTAGGTAAACCATTTTGGATCACGGTAGGTATCGGTGTTTTCTTTTTTGCGGTCATGGTCATTCTTTCGAGTGTGTTGCAACTTGGAGAACGTCTTGCGACGATTTCACCTTATCTCGCTTATGGTTTTTATGTGGTCTCTGCGATCTTGTTTTTCATCTTGGTAATCCGACCGGTGTGTCTCATAATCTTTTCACCGACATTTTCGATGGATTCATTATTTTCCGAGGCCGAAAATGCCCGGAAAAATTACTTGATGTACAAAAAGGTCGCCAAAAACATCGCGAAAGAAACCTATCTATCCGATGTGGAACGGGAATCGATCGAGGACAGCCTTTCAGACCCCATGCAACTCAAGCAGTCTTTAAGCGTGGTTTTTGATCAAACGATCAAAAAGGAGCTGAACAAGATCATCATCCGCAATGCGGAAACCGTTTTTTTATCGACAGCGATCAGTCAAAATGGCAGATTGGACTCGATTGCCGTATTCACGATCAACTTGAAGTTGATCAAGGAACTCGTTTTGAAATGCGGTTTCAGACCCAGTTATCCCGCTTTGGGAAGACTATCGTTCAACGTCTTGACATCTGCGATCATCGCGGAGACGTTGGAAGACATCAATATCAACGAGTTGTTTCCCAACAAGGGGTTGAATACCCTGGCTGAACTGCCGTTTGTCAAGACATTGTTGGGCTCTTTGATCCAAGGCATCGGAAATGCGCTTCTCTCTCTCAGGGTGGGCATCATATGCCGCAACTACCTCTTCATGAACCTAAAAGGAGTACCACGGGACAAAATCCGCAAGCTCGCTTTTGCGGAGGCTATTGTGTTATTGCCCGGCGTTTTGGCGGAATCCATCAAGCGGATGCCTTCGCGGATTCGGTCGATCTTCGAGAAGGTATTCTAGAGGTAAAAAGATTGCTTTATCCAGGGGTGTTTGTTATAATGTAAAAAGTGAAGTTACATATGTGGAGGGTATTTAAATGATTATCGACA
>JAQVTV010000166.1 GCA_028699855.1 Candidatus Izemoplasmatales bacterium
AGATCGTGCGCTCTGCAGGTGTGTTTTTTTCTGAAGAAGTCGATAAAAAGACGCTTCAAAGGAAGTATCTTGGCCAAGTGATTCCCACACGCGGCGCGTGGTTGGAATACGAGATCGGTTCCAAGGACTTGCTTTATGCCAAGATCGATCGTTCCAAGAAAATTCCGATTTCTGTGATGATCCGGGCTTTGGGTTTCTCAAAGACCGAACAGATCTACGACTTGTTCGGCGAACACCACTTGTTAAAAAACACTGCGGAAAAAGATGACATCACTTCATCGGAAGATGCGATGAAAGAAGTCTATGCAAAAATCAGACAAGGAGAAACTGCGACCATCGAGGGTGCGCGGTCTTTCTTCGTGTCCAGACTCTTTGATGAGAAGCGCTATGATCTCGCAGAAGTAGGCCGGTTCAAAATCAATCAGAAGTTGGATGTGATTACACGTATCCGGCAGTTGATCGACCGTGGGCTCGGTGTCAAGTTCGGATCCGATATCGTCAACCTTGAAACCGGTGAGGTCATCTTTGAAAAAGGTGATCCGATCGATAAGACCAAACTCAGTCTTCTAGCGAACAACCGGGCGTGGTTCACGCGAAGAGTGACGTTCGACGACCACTTGGAAGAAGAATTGCGCCAACTCCTCGAACGCGAAGCGCGCAAGGAGATCGCACCCGACAATTACAACGATGACTTCGTGCAAAATGTCATCCGCGATACATATGTGGAGAAAATCGATGTCAAAGTTACGGACGACGGGATCACCAAAGAAGTCCGCCTGCTCGGAAACAACTCATATGAAACGAAACTGCACATTACCACGTCAGACATCATCGCGAGCATCTCGTATTATCTGAATTTGTTCGACCGCATCGGCTCATTGGATGATATCGACCATCTCGGCAATCGTCGCTTGCGCTTGATCGGCGAGTTGTTGAAGAACCAGTTCCGGATCGGGCTTGCGAAGATGGAAAAGAACGTAAAGGACCGGATGTCGACGAAAGAAGCGCGTGAACTCACGCCACAGAATCTGATCAATATCCGTCCGCTGACCTCTTCTTTGAAAGAGTTCTTTGGCAGCAGTCAGTTGTCTCAATTCATGCAACAGACCAACCCGCTGGATGAATTGACACATAAACGCCGGATTTCGGCACTTGGACCTGGAGGACTCACGAGAGACCGCGCCGGTTTCGAAGTGCGTGACGTCCATCAATCGCATTACGGTCGCATTTGCCCAATCGAGACCCCGGAAGGCCAGAACATCGGTTTGATCAACTCCTTGGCATGTTATGTCAAAGTGAATAAATACGGTTTTATGGAAACACCATATCTCCGAATCGACAAAGAAAACAATCGGGTGACTTCAGAAATTGTCTATTTGTCCGCGGATGAGGAACAACGCCATGTCATCGCCCAAGCAAACGTCAAACTCAACGATGATCTGTCAATACGCGAAGAGCGTGTGGTCGCGCGATATCAAGGAGAAACCAAGATATTCGACCGGGGACGATGCGATTATATGGACGTGAGTCCGAAACAGATCGTTTCGATTTCCACTGCATGTATTCCCTTTCTCGAACATGACGATGCCAACCGCGCACTGATGGGCGCGAACATGCAACGACAAGCCATTCCTTTGTTGAAGCCGGAAGCGGCTTATGTCGGTACCGGCATCGAACTCAAAACCGCCCACGATTCCGGAACGGCCGTGATCGCCATCAATGATGGTGTGGTCGAGGAAGTCGATGGTCTGAAAATCAAAATCCGTCGTTTGGATGGTGGTTATGATATGTATCCGCTACAAAAATTCCAGCGGAGCAATCAGGGAACTTGCATCAACCAAACTCCGATCGTGAATATTGGCGAAGCCGTATTCAAAGACGATATCATCGCAGATGGCCCGTCCATGGATGATGGTGAATTGTCGCTCGGAAGAAATGTGCTCGTGGCTTTCATGACGTGGAACGGATATAACTATGAGGATGCCGTCATCATGAACGAACGCTTGGTGCGCGAAGATGTCTACACATCCATCCATATTGAAAAATACGAAATCGAAGCCCGAGACACCAAACTCGGCAAAGAAGAAATCACGCGGGAAATTCCCAACGTCGGTGAAGACGGTCGGAAGTATCTCGATAGCATGGGAATCATCATTCCCGGAGCCGAAGTGCGTGAAGGCGACATTCTCGTCGGAAAAGTCACCCCGAAAGGTGTGACCGATCCCACACCCGAAGATCGCTTGTTATTGGCGATTTTCGGAGAGAAATCCCGAGAAGTCCGCGATACTTCGCTTCGCGTTCCTCATGGCGGGGGCGGGATTGTCCACAGCGTCAAAGTGTTCACCCGTGAACATGACGAACTGTCTCCCGGTGTCAACACGGTCGTGCGCGTCTATATCGTCCAAAAACGGAAGATCTCCGAAGGCGATAAGATGGCTGGACGCCATGGAAACAAGGGCGTTATCTCGAAAATCCTTCCTTCGGAAGACATGCCATATCTCGAAGACGGCACTCCGATCGATATCATGTTGAATCCTCTGGGCGTACCCTCGCGGATGAACATCGGTCAAGTATTGGAAATCCATCTTGGAATGGCCGCGAAGAAACTGGGTATCCATATCGCGACACCGGTATTTGATGGAGTCGAGAAGTGGGATCTGGATGAAATCATGAAAGAAGCCGGCATGAGTCCTGAAGGGAAATATACCCTCTACGACGGACGAACCGGAGAAAAATTCGATAATAAAGTCGCAGTCGGCATCATGTACATGATCAAGCTCGATCATATGGTCGATGACAAGTTGCATGCGAGAAGCGTCGGACCCTACACGTTGGTCACCCAGCAACCGATGGGCGGTAAAGCCCAAAACGGCGGTCAACGCTTCGGTGAAATGGAAGTGTGGGCGCTGGAAGCTTACGGCGCCGCCTACACGCTTCAAGAAATGCTGACAGTCAAATCCGATGACATCATCGGACGAAACAAAGTCTTCCGTGCCATCGTTGACGGACAGCCCATCCCTGATCCGAGTCTTCCCGAATCTTTCCGCGTTCTCACGCGCGAGCTCAGGTCTCTCGGCATCTATGTGGAACTGATCAATCGCGATTCAGGCACGAACGAAGTCAATAAATCCCTCGTGGATGACGAAGTCGAAGATTATATTACCAAATACGGATTCCAATCGTAGAAAGGCGGAGATACTTATGAGTCAAAAATTTTCTCATTTCAAAATTCGCCTTGCCTCTCCGGATGAAATTCGCAGTTGGTCTTATGGCGAAGTCAAGAAACACGAAACCATCAATTACCGCACGCTGAAACCCGAAAAGGACGGCCTCTTTTGTGAAGTCATTTTCGGGCCGACCAAGGATTACCAATGCGCGTGCTCCAATAAATCCAAACGCAGCGCGCATCCGGGAAAACGGTGCCCGATCTGTGGTG
>JAQVTV010000167.1 GCA_028699855.1 Candidatus Izemoplasmatales bacterium
TTTGCTCGTTGCACATATTTTTAACCCGCCCACCATGATGAAATTTCCCATAATCGCGATGAGATACGTGTAGAGAATCTTGAAATTGGTATACCCCGTGACGGTAATCGGTGATACCGCAATATTGACCAGCGTGTTTTCGTCTTTGTTCTCCAGCAGCGAAAAACCCAACATGGCACCACTGATGAAACCGCCGATGGACAATACGACGACAAAACCGATAAGCAAGGTATAGGTCGTGGCATTCGTATCCGCTGATGCGGTCTTTTCTAGAATTTCCGGCAAAACAAAGCCCATGATGAACAACATCATCACTGGATAAATGAGCATAAATAACGTCATTGAATCCTTGAAAAGCGTTTTAAGTTCATATTTCAAAAGACCTGCATATTTCTTCATTTTCTATCCCTCCATGGCGACAGCTCTATAGCGTCGGGAGATATATAGTGGATACAAAAGGCTCGGAATCGCGATCAAGTATCCACAGGAGAGGATCATTTTCCATGTTTCGACATCGTGCAGCGCACTTTCAAAAAGGAGTTGACCAGAATAGGCTGGGCTGATGAAAAGGATGAATTCGAACGATTGAGGGATAATCCCCAGAGCGATCAATAATACCGGCAAAAAGAACACCAGCATCATCCCCATCGTTCGGATCAGAAGTTGCATATAATCGCGAGCCGTCAAAGTCAAAACAAAGCCGATGGCTGTATGGCTGATGACGACAATAATGGATGAAAGAAACAATCTCACGACGTCAACCGGAAAATCGTGGAATATCAAAGCAGCACAAACGACAAGAATGAAGGAAATCGTCGCCATGAGCACCATCGTCACAATTTTGGCCAACAGAATGGCCCACATCGATACCGGTGATACCAATATCGTTTGCATCGTCCCCTCCTGCTTTTCATAGAAGAATGATGCACCCAAAAGGATCGTGCTCATCAATCCGGCATCCATCAAAACGAGAAACGGCACCAAAGTCAATGTTGTCTCAACATCAGACAACGCGATGATGACCACCCAAATCAATGAAGCCAAAACGCCAAATACAATAATTTTATACTTGACGAGCCGAATGATTTCTCCTTTGATGAGTTGACCAAGCTTACTCATTTCGTGTCTCTCCCGTCACTAGAATGAATATGTCCTCGAGTGAGGTTTCTCCACTGTGAATCGTTTCAAGTCGATGATGGGTGATGGTATCTAAAAACGCTTCGTCATTGCCCAAATGATCGAGCGGAAACACATCATGCCTCAACTCATCTTGAGCATAATACTCTACGCGAACTTCCTTTTTCCCATATTTCATTTTCAAGTCCCGTACGCTGGCTGTTTCGGTGATCAATCCTTTGTTCATGAATACGACATGGTCGCATAATTGCTCGACATCTCCCATCAAATGAGTCGTAATGAAAACCGTCTTCCCGGCGGTTTTGGCCTCCTGAATCATGTCCTTGACAATCTTGGCATTTTTCGGGTCAAGTCCCGCCGTCGGCTCATCTAGGAATATCACGCGCGGGTCATTCAACATGGCGCGGATGAAGTTCAAGCGCACTTTCATCCCCTTGGAATATTCACCAACGGCCCGATTACGTGCTTCAAATAGTCCGAGTCGGGTCATCATCGCTTCATAATCCACATTTTTTTGGTACAATCGCGCAAAGTAATCAAGGTTCTCCTTCCCCGTCAGTTTGTTGAAGTGGACAGGCATTTCAAAACCCACACCAATCTCTTCATAAAATGATTTCGTGAAAGAAGACAACTCCTTGCCAAAATACGAGATGGTCCCCGAATATCCGTCAAGCAATTTGATCATGATCTTCTGTGTCGTGGATTTGCCAGCGCCACTCGGCCCCAACAAACCAAAGATGGTTCCTTCTGGCACATTGAATGAAATGCCGTTGATCACATCGAACTGACCTTTGGGATAACGATAGCACAAATCTTTGACTGCGAATGCATAGGTGCTCATTTTTTCTCCATTCCTTTCAGTAGTATCCGTAAAAAACGAATGATTTCATCGCGAATCGAATCCATATATTCCATGGTCATCAACTCTTTGATGTAATACGATTGAATACCGGCAAACGCAATTTCAATAAATCTCTGCACTTCTTCCCGTGTAAAATCGGGATCGATCTTCTCCATCGGAATATCATGGAAGAACCGGTTGATGGACAGTTTAGTCAAATCATTGAGGTGCGTCGCGACTTTGTTTTGAACCTCTTTAGGCGGTGTCGATATCGCTTCGAGCATGACTTTCGTCGCTTGTGGATTCGCATTCCTGTACGCGATTTTCCACATGACGGTGGCCATGATCTTTTCGAAAACATCCTGATACCCATCAATATTCGCTTCGTTCAGGGCCTCCAGCATGTGAGATATCGATCTTTCGAACACCGCATAAAACAGTTCGCCTTTCGATCCGAACGCCTTGAAAATCGCTCCCTTTGACACCATCGCATCGCGATGGATCCGATTCGTTGAAGCCAAGGCATATCCATAGGCGGCAAATTCATTCAGCGCTGCGTCCAAGATTTTCTCTGGGACGCTTTTTTCGATGTTCAAACACATCCCCCCTCACGAGTGACCACGTGGTCACTTATAATTATACATCGGGAAATATTCCTTGTCAACAAAAAAAGTGACTCCTTTTTTTGGACTCACTCTTCTCTTAATCGTAGGATCATTTGGCTGAATTCACTTGGAATCGGTCGGCTGAACTCCAACCATTTCGCGGTAATCGGATGCGTGAATCCCAGTGTTTCCGCGTGGAGATATTGACCAAAATCGTTACCGTCGCTCATCCCGTAGACGGGATCATTCGCGAGCGGATGTCCGATATATGCCATATGGACGCGAATCTGATGCGTTCTGCCTGTTTCAAGCCGCATCTTCAATAACGTATGGGTCTGAAAACGCTCCATCACTTCAAAGTGTGTCACCGCCGGTTTGCCGGCATCCACGACTGCCATCTTCTTTCGGTCCTGACTATCTCTTCCGATCGGCGCGCGAATTGTTCCATGTTGATTCAGAATCACACCTTCGACCAAAGCGACATATTCTCGCTTCGTCGTCTTGGCACGCAGTTCGTCCTGGAGGATCTGGTGGGCACGATCGGTTTTTGCGACCATCAACAGGCCACTCGTATCTTTGTCAATTCGATGGACGATTCCCGGACGCAATGAGTCTTGGATATTTTTCAACGCTTGAAAATGGTAGATCAGTGCGTTCACAAGGGTATGATTCGGATGGCCGGGAGCGGGGTGCACCACCATGCCCGAAGGCTTATCCACAACGAGTACCCAGTCATCTTCATACACGATGTCGAGCGGGATGTCTTCTCCCACGATGTCCAGTTCGGTGATGGGGAGCTCCCCTACTGTTACACGATCGTTCATTTTCAAGCGATAGCTGGCCTTCGCTG
>JAQVTV010000168.1 GCA_028699855.1 Candidatus Izemoplasmatales bacterium
CTTCCTTGAAACGTTCAACCGAGAAGGGTACTTCAGGAAGGTAAATCAAGTCTGGTCCAAAACCGGATAGACCGGCTAATGCCGCCGAACCGGTCAACCAACCTGCATGACGTCCCATTATTTCTACGATGGTCACTTTTCCGTTAGGATAGGCAAGCATGTCATAACTGATCTCCATCATCGTGTTGATGATGAATTTCGCTGCACTGCCAAAACCTGGGGTATGGTCCGTATGGGGTAAATCATTGTCAATCGTCTTGGGAATGCCGATGATGCGGCAATCATAATCGATATGTGACATATAATCGGCTATTTTCGCACAAGTGTCCATCGAATCATTGCCGCCGTTATAGAGCAAAAAGCGGATATTGTACTTTTTGAACAAGTACAATAACCTGACATAATTGGTATCGTCTTCTCGGAAGTCCTTGAGTTTGTATCGGACGGATCCAAAGGCCGAGCCCGGCGTGTGTTTCAAGAGTTCTATCGTTTCAGGGTCTTGCTTGCTCATGAAGAAAAAATCTTCGTTGAGTGCTCCGCGGATACCGTGACGCATCGTGATGACTTCACCGATCTGTGGATGCTTTGCTGCTTCTTTGATGACACCGTAGGCCGAGGCGTTGATGACGCTTGTGGGTCCTCCGGATTGTCCATATAAGAGATTTCCTTTGATTTTGTTCATGTCTCGCTCCTCATACCTTTTCCATCATACCATAAATTACACACAAATAAAAGCCAGAAAAAACGAAAATGGCATTTTCTGATGTTAATCCCGTTTTCGTGCAACTTCCTCACATATTCATTAGAACTATTCTAGTCATTATCCAGTTGAGTATGTTCAACCACCCAGTAGCTGCTACCATCGGATTTTCGTTGCATGAAACGATAATCGATGAGGTATCGACGGATCGTCACATAATCAAAATAGATTACCTCAAGAATGGCGTTGACTTCCTTCTCGTGATACTTTTGGTCAACGTCGAATGCCTTGATGATTTCAAACAACACCAAAAACTTCTGTTTTTCCTTTGCAGGGAATCGAATCAATTTTAAAGGGGACAAAGTAGCAAAATACTTTTCTCGCGCTTGTGCAATTTCTTCCGGTGTTACTTGGAACATGTGCATGCCTCCTCCATTAGATCAATGATTGCCCCAAAGATGTTTGTATCATCCATCAACGGCGCAAAGATGAATCCCATGATGCCCCATACCCCATGGAAATGATCGGTCATCACTAGGTCCATTATAGCACATGAGTCACTGAATACCACGATTATTTTTGAGGCAAGCAAAGCAAAAAAAACAAAAAGAAAAGCGGGGTTTTTATGAAAATGAACCCCGCTTCAGTGAATCCTATTCGACGAGAGGTAGATGTGCGAGCTGAGGCGCATCCTGATCAAAGATCCAAAGATCACTGGCCAGGATATTAGGCATATTCGTTGTCCACCAAGTGCTATTTTGGGTTTCGAGAATCGCAACATTATTTCCATCAACGACATTCAGTCCGTTGGTTCCGACTTCAGCGAAACCGGATGCCCAAACGTTAGTAATGGTCGCTTCATTTGTTAAATTACCTACTACGACATTGACATATGTGGTGATACTGGAAGATACCACGCCTTGAACATAGACGTCGACTATTGTGAGCCCTACGGCATCGGTCTTGCCGATAATCGCTCCGGTATTGTTTTTGCCATAAACGTTGACATTAAGCATCACTACTCGGGTCGCGCTGACTGTATCGCGAACCCGGCCGACCAATCCTCCGACGATTTGTCCTGCTGAACTGACATGGGTCCCTTCCGTGACCGTCATGCCTCGGATGTAGATGTCCTCCAGAATGATGGCTGTGCCTGCCTCATTGCCGCCGATAAGTCCTCCGCCGTAATGATTTTTGTTTTCTACCGAACCATTGATGAGGCTGAGGTTGCGCACCGTCAAGGTCCCACCCCGCACACGAGAGACGAGCAATGCGGCATACGAGTTGGTTTTTTCTGTGTACTCACTACCAAGCGTCACTTCATTGGATATCCCGATGAACACCACGTTCTCGATCAGTGAATTTCCTCTAGACTCACCGACAAAAGCACTCGATGCGGTGAAATCGGACGAAGTGACGAGGTTTTCGATCACGAGGTTCTTGATCGTGGCATTTTCAATATCTGAGAAGATACCGCCTCGATAACCCGTTTTATGGATCGTGAGATTGGAGAGGGTGTAGCCTTGACCATCGAGTATGGCTTGGAACTTATTATTCATCGTGGCATTCCACGAGAAATCAGTAAAGTCGATACTATTGCCGAGCGCATAATATTTACCCGAAGCCACATTGACGGAAAGCGTGTCATAAAACTCTTGCGCCGTGGTGATAAGGACAAGCTCTTGATAGGTCACAGATACTTCAGCGACATTCGATAAGCCGTTGAGTTCGACCACGAAATAAATCTTCTCTCCTTGATTGACCACCACATTTTCAATGACCATGGCGGTATCGGTGATCGGGATCGATACTTTGTTTTCAGACAACATAATCTCCGATCCGCTCAATTCTGTCGCGCTGGTGACGTAATGCAACGTGCCTTCTGCCCTTTGCAGGGTCAAGGTCACATCCGTTTCAAATGTCAACGGATGGGCGATGGATGCCGTCGCAAGACTGATTTGATTGGGATCTCCCGCAGAGAAAATTGTCACGGTTTGCTCAACGGTCTTGATGTCACTCGGATTATGGATGTTCGTAATTTGATAAGTCACTAAGTATGCATCATTTTGATATATATCGACGGGGTTAACGATTTCTAGCGTATAATCCACATCTTTGACGAGGACGCTTTGCGCACCATAATAGCCGCGAACCACGGGCTCATCCACGATGAAAGCTGTGCCGTTTTCAATCACCACGCTCGGCTGAACGCCACTGATATTCCCGAGTTTCACGGGATCATTCGGTTTTGGCAAGGATTCTATGCGGTTAGCGACGATGTTGGTGATATATGAAGCGGGCCGCATCTCTGTGGCAGTCGAACTTCCGCTACGAATAAAGATGGATTGGAAATTGTTGTCAGCTGTCGTATATGCCACAGGACCCGGCGTCACGGGAATGAGATGGCCATCCGTATCGTAATAGAAGAATTCGATTGTTTTATTGACGAGATCGGTCTCAAGGCGAACGCGAACCCAAGTCTCCAACGGAATATTCTGTTTGTGTTCCTCACCGTTGTCAGTGCGGTAGTAAATGGCTCCTAAAGATGAGCCAGCCCCAGCCAACCCAAACCCAATGGCCGGAGCGCTTTGGCTTGTTTGAATGTAGATTGGAGAGCCTCCAGATGTCTGGCAGAGATCGACCTCGATCACCAATAGATCGTAGTTGTGAAAAATCGGGGCCGAAATCTGCCTTTCATACAACGCTTTGATTTCGAGTG
>JAQVTV010000169.1 GCA_028699855.1 Candidatus Izemoplasmatales bacterium
GCGTGGATAATCAAACCATCCTCAAAAAGCTAATCGCCTTGAGCCAGGCGGGTGCCAGACTATGGTGGCGCACACCGATCATTCCCGGATGCACAGACGATCCGGACAACATCAGGGCATTCGCTCACTTTCTCAAGGAAGAGAACATCACATTCGAGCGATGGGAACTCATGGCCTTCAACAATCTATGCACGAGCAAGTATGAACGACTTCACCAAGATTGGTCGTTCAAGGACCAACCGTTGATCAAAAAAAAGACTCTGGAGCACCTGGTGAAGGAAGCCCAGTCCATTCTCGGTGAAAACCAGATGATTCTCTATACAGGCACCACCTTTTGGGAGGGATAACGATGAACAAACGGATGACGGAAGCGATGATGGAAGAATTCGCCCAATCGATCAAAATCGGTTTGGTCGCGACCATCGATCAGCAACATGAACCGCATATCACCGTGTTGTCGACGTTGATGGGCAAAAACCCCACGACGTTGATGCTCGGTAAATTTTGTGAGGGTTTGAGCAAAGAACACATCCAAAATGAGCCGAAATGCGGATTTTTGATCATGAATCCGCAAAAGGTTTTCTGGTATGGCAAGATGACGTATGCATCCTCTACCAAAGAAGGGGACGATTATACGTTGTACAACAATCAACCCCTCTATCGCTATAACGCGTATTTCGGAATCAATACCGTCTATTACTTCAATCTCAAAGAGATCAGCGATGACCATGTTCTGCCCATGGGGACGATCATCATGAACGCCTTGAAAGTCATGGTGAAGAAGCACAAGTTCGTCGATCGCTCTTCGGAGCAGGTGATGAAGCCTTGGGCGCAGAAGTTCACATCGAAACTCGACACATTGCTATTCTTGTCCTATATCGACCAGGATGATCACCCCGTGATCGTGCCGATCATTCAGGCACAATCTGCGGGATCGAGTCGGATCATGCTCAAAAACGCACCCTATACCGAACTTCTGAGCCCGTTGGTGAAAGATCAAAAGATTGCGATTCTCGCCTTCAGTATGTCGATGGAGACTGTGCTTCTCAAAGGTCGGTTCTCGGGTTTCGATATAAAAGGCTACGGTTATATGGATATCGAGCGCGTCTACAACTCGATGCCACCGGTCCATGGCTACGTGTATCCGGAAGTCCCCATCGAAGCCGTGAAGTTTGAACGCGTATGAAGACGGGCAATCTCACCAAAGCATTGTATGATAGTCTTTTGGATCGGATTTTATCCGGTTCTTTGAAACCGGGAGACCGCTTGCCGCCACTCAGAAGCATCGCCCTGGAATATGAGTTGAGCCGAAGCGTGGTGAACAATGCCATATCGCTGTTGGCGGCCAAGGGATACTTGAAGATCAAGGAACGGCATTACATCGTGGTGACCGACTTTTTGCGGGAAGGCACGTTGGATGTGATCATGGATATCTTCACATCCGAAACCGCCCCGCTCCGAACGAAATTGATCGAAGATGTGCTGGCGATTCGTAAACTCGCTGAACTCGAGGCAATAGACCATATCATGAACCAAGGTATCGACATCGCTCCGCTAGAAGCATTGGTGGATAATGAAATCGCCCATGATGATACTCATCAGGACCTCGATTGGATCATTGAAGCGGATATGGCGTTCCATGAAGGATTGGTGGCCTTGTCGAGCAACATGGTGCTTTCCATTCTCTATCGCTCTTTTCGCGACATCGAACGGTCGCTGATTCAGCGCTTCTATGAAAAAATCCAGGATCCCAATCAAATCGTGATCAGCCACCGGAAATTTGTCGAGATGCTCAGAAACCAGCAGTACATGGAAGCGCGAAGTTTGTGGGCTTATCTCCTCGAGCAAGGACGGACGACGATCATGAATGATGCGGATCATTCATGATATCCAAAGGGTTGATAGCGCGCATATCGGTGCGTGAGGAAGAGCTTCAGTGGATCATCTTTGTGTGGTGATGTCTGGTATTCACTAGATATCACCCATGGGAAGGAGAATGCGTCATGACACCTGAAGAAAAAACGGTGCATCATCTGTGGCGGTGGATGGGAGAAGGCCGGTGGGACCAGATTGCCGAGTTGTTTTCCGAGAATGCGAAGATCTACTGGCCGAACACGGAAGAAGCGTTCGATGTGTCCACATACATCCGCATCAACCAACATTACCCGGGAACGTGGCTTTTGACGGAAATGGACATCCAGACGTGCGATCGCGATGTCGTTTCTGTGGTCAAGATCGAAGGCGAAAACGCTGTGCTCTTCGCGATCAGTTTCTTCACGTTCAAAGCTGGAAAGATTATCACAATCCGCGAATATTTCGCTGAAAACACTCCGATTCCCGATTGGCGCAAAAAAGACCAATAATCGCGATGTTTCAAGCGTATATCAAATGAAGAAAGAACGGATGGTGAAGTCATGAGGACACGCGGAAGTCTGTTCGTGGGAACAATCATCAAGTTCATGGGCTTTGTGGCCCTTTTCTTCGTCATATCCGCAATCAAGACGCCTGCTTCTAGCTTCGACGAATATCTCTATCAAGTGGAATCGGTGGAGGAAGCATACCGATTGGAAGCGATGTATCAGCTCGAACTGGTGGAGGTGTCCAAATACTTTATCGCGACCTATCAAACGACGCTTCAGACGGATATTAGTCTGCTTGAAGCCAAAGGCTTCGCGAAAAACGATATCTATTACGCTAGCGCACCTCCGTGGAAACCCACGGAAGTCATCAATCAATACGGGCATGTGATGACAGATGTCATCACAGCCTGGACACTCGAGGAAGGCCATCATGACGTGATGATCGCGATCATCGATTCCGGCATCGACATCAACCACTACGAGTTTGAAGGGCGGATTTTGCCTCTATCTTATAATACAGCCAGGGATACATCGGGATTAGACGAAGTGATGGATGATATCGGACACGGTACGATGGTTGCCGGCGTCATCGGGGCAATCAAGGGCAACGATAAAGGCATTGCGGGCATTACGCAAAACACGACCTTGCTCGTGATCAAAGCGAACAATGACGGCGAGAACGCTTTTCGTGACAGTTCGATCATCGAAGGCATCTATTACGCAGTGGAACAGGGCGCGGATGTGATCAATATCTCGCTGGGCGGGCCTTCGAACAATGCTCTGACCGCCAACGCGATTGCTTATGCGATGGAACACGGTGTACCTGTGGTCTGTGCCAGTGGCAACGATGGCTCGGACGCTTTGGTGTATCCGGCGGGATTCCCATTAGCGCTCGCCATCAGTGCCGTCAATGAGCAAGCGTTGCTCGCGGAGTTTTCCAATTACGGGAGTCACATCGATTTGTCCGCTCCCGGAGATGAAATCATCACAACGGTCATGAACAATGGGACTGCGACGGTCTCCGGAACGAGTTTCGCCGCCCCTTATG
>JAQVTV010000170.1 GCA_028699855.1 Candidatus Izemoplasmatales bacterium
ATCAATAACAACCCGTCTTCATAAGTCATCCGCTTGGATGCATGATACGGCTTCGCATCTTGGATGATCTGACGCAAAAAACGTTCCACGAAACCCCTCCCGTCTACTATAATAAACATCGTATATTATCATCTCTATTTTAGTCGATTCTATCCGAAAACACAAGCGGATGTGCGCAAAATAAAAAAGGAAGGCGAAATCATTCGCCTTCCTGAGTTTCTGTGTCTTCAGGAAGTGGATCTGTGTCGCGTGATGGGTGAAAAAAATGTGCTCGGACAGTTGTTTTTTCGATGATCCCATCAAAAAAATACAGAAGCAATGGGAGAAAGAACAATACGAAGAAACCCGAAAGCAACGCGCCGCGTCCGATCAACTCTCCCAAAGCCGCCACGCCTTCAATACTCGAAACAAAGTAGAGACAATAGCCCGCCGCAGCCAAAATCATCACGGATGTCAGAATCGAATGGAGCGAAGATGAGATGGCCGTTCGAAAGGCACTGCTCTTATCTTCCTGTTTTCGCGCATTCAAATAGTTATGGGTAAGCAAGATTCCGTAATCGATTGTCGCACCGAGCTGGATGGCACCGACGATCAAGTAACCGATGAATATGATCGTCTGTCCCGTGAAATACGGTATGGCCATATTGATCCACACAGATAATTCGATGCACGCCACCAATAAAATCGGGATGATGATGCTACGAAAAGTAATCAATAAGATGATCAGAACCAATCCAATCGACAACAAGTTCACAATCTTGAAATCTTCTTCGACGACTTCCTTGATTTCTAGCACGCTCGATGAAACACCGATGATATGATAACTGTCTGGGCTGGCAAAATATCTTGGAACCACTGAACGTATGGTGCTCACAGCCTCAAATGCTTTATCCGACTCGGCATCGGTGTCGACACTGATGATGATCCGGCTGAAATTCTCGCTCATCAATTGATCGATCAATTCCTCAGGAATTTGATCGGCGATCCATTCCGATGAAATGACGGATGGCGCGAGCGCACGAATTTCCGCAGGGATTTGTCCGAGATAGGTATCGATGTCGGTCAAGGTCGAATAGGCTTGTATGGTTGATGAGATATTCTTGGTTTTCAACGAAGATTGAATCTCGTTGATCATCTGTTTTTCGGTCTCTGCTCCGACGGGAATCAAAACCACGATCATGTTATGCTTTCCGAAGAGCCGCTCAATCTCTTTGATTTCCTGATGAGGCAGGGTGTTCTCGCTAGCAGAGATCGCCGATTCTCCATACAAGAAACTGTTCTTCTGCTGACTCGTATACGCAGGAATGGCGACGAGCAATATGATGGCTGTGATGATATAGCGAAACTTGAAGATCTTTTTCCACAGACCGGTCAGTTTGGGAAACCACACCTTGTGTTCGGTATTCATCAAGCGTTTATCGAATAACTGGATGAGTACGGGAAGGAGCGTGAAAGCCGCAAGCAGACTGATCACAATGCCCTTGATCATGACCAAAGCCATGTCCATGCCGATCTCGTAGCGCATGAACATGAGGGCAACGAAACTCGCCGCAGTCGTCAACATGCTGGAAAACACAGGCACGAACGATTGCCTCCTGGCGGCCCGAAGTGCCGCACGCAGCGACAGTCCCTCATCTTTGCCGACACGGTAGCGATGGAGGATAAAGATCGAGTAATCCATCGCGATCGCCATCTGTAAGAGCATCGCCGTCGAGTTCGTCAAAAAAGACACGGACGGCAAGAGAAAGTTCGTGCCGATATTGACAAGAACCGAAAAACCCACGACGGCCAAGAACAATATCGGTTCAAGCCAACTTTTCGTGAAGAGTAATAGAATCACGATGACGATCGGCAAAATATAGACCATAATCCCGAGTGATTCCGCTTCCGTGAGCGTGCGTGTGAAATACGTGCTCACGGCAGAACCGGACATCGCATAAGGCTTTTCAATCACGCTGAGGTAGTTTCGTATCATCTGAATCGCAGATACCGTCTTGTTGGAGTGATCGCTTTCTTCAAAGACCACCTGAAACAAGACGTGATGATTCCGGTAAAACTGATTGAGCCCGGTCACATCGAACTCACTGAGATTGAACCCGAGTTCAATGATCGCTTCGTCGAATTCAATCAATGTATCCCGAACGATAAAAGTGTCGAGCCAAAGGATGTTCATCACGCCATCGATCGCTGTGATGGCATCCTTATAGCGCAGTGCTTCGGAAATCGAATCGACTTCTCCGATCATGACCTGCGCTTGGCCGTTCAGACCGAACTCCGCTTCCATCACTGCCAAAGATTGCTTGGTTTTCATGTCGTCCGGAAGATATTCCGTCGAATCATAATTGATGATTACGAGCGACATAGTAAAGATGGATGCAATCCCCAGAGCCAACCAGAACAGGGCCATTAACAGAGGAGGAAGCGATTGAAACCATTGTTTTTTTCTCATCGAGTACACCCCATTACAATAATGAACACTTATTTATTTTTATACTATCTTATTTTATCTTATTCTAGGCCGTTTTGTCAACGGACTCACGACTTAATTCATAGAAATATCATCGTTTGACCATCGTTTCGCATCATTCACACAAAACGACTCGCATGATAGAAAAAACAACCCGTGAGTAACCTCACGGGTGATTTGATGTGTTATTGAAACAAGTCAATCAATAGGGTGAATGATTCAACTTATGACCGATCCAAAGCGTATATTCCATCACTATAAACCCATAATGGATCATTTGCAATCGCACTGAGGTTTGTGGTCCACCACGCTTGATCAATGGTTGTCACCGTGCTATCGATCACATATTCCGAAGCGACGGTTTGTCTTGCATAGGAAGCCGCTCCATCCAGGACGACATCCACCATGAAGACGTTGGTGACGGATGTAAGATTATTGTATCCCGATACTTGACCGGCACCCGCTGCGCACTTGATCGTGCCTTCATAATAGATATCGCTGACATGGGTCGTCGCGGTGGCTTGATAACCGACGACGGCGCTCGATTGTTTCGCGCCTTCTGTCACCATATTGACCAAAACCGCTTGACTCATATTGACAGTGGCACTGTTCTTGATTTCTCCGACCAACCCACCGGCTCTTCCGTCCGAATGGAGTGTCTTCACAACCAAGGTATCGGCAAACACGTTGGTCACGGTGACCGTCGAGCCATCGATGACACCAATGAGCGTTCCGACCGAACGTGCCGCGTTCGTGATCGCGGTATTCGAGATATGGATATTGCTGAGATTGAGGTTGGGAGACGTTTTGGCGTATCCGACCAAAGCCCCGACACCATTTGAATTGTTTCCTGAGACGGACGAATTCGTAATGGTGATATCATAAGCCGTCATGCTGTCCGCGTCAAGTTCTCCGACGAGAATTC
>JAQVTV010000171.1 GCA_028699855.1 Candidatus Izemoplasmatales bacterium
CGAGGTCGTCAAACAAAGCGTGGGCGCTTTGATCGCAATCTTTGGCGGGTTTGGTTTCATCGCCATTGATGGCGTGATATTCTATTTTCTCAATCAGGTCATTTCTCTCGAACTGACTCTTCTAGTCATCTCTATGGTGAATCTGGTTTTGTTCGGGTTATTCTTCCTCATTGTGAATAAAACCGCAGAATCCCTTTTCCGAAAAATGAAAGCGTAAGGCAAGTCGTGAAAATCCCGCCTTTTTGTTTGATATTTCCGCTATATAATGCTATAATACTCGAGGTATGAATCTTAACTCAAGAAAGGACATTTCAATGGAAAAATTCGTTTATTTATTTAGCGAGGGCAATGCTTCGATGAAAAATCTTCTAGGTGGCAAAGGCGCCAATCTCGCGGAGATGATCAATCTCGGCATGCCCGTGCCCCCAGGATTTACCGTTACTACCGAAGCTTGCACTGCATATTACAAAGATGGTAAATCCATCAACCAAGGCATTATCAAACAGATAGAGGAAGCATTGGCTGAAATCGAGTCGATTACCCATAAATCTTTTGGTGATTCCGGCAATCCTTTGCTTGTATCCGTACGTTCAGGTGCAAGAGCATCCATGCCGGGAATGATGGATACGATTCTCAATCTCGGTTTAAACAATGAAGTCGTCGAAGGCTTGGCGAATCTTACTGACAATCCACGTTTTGCCTATGACTCATATCGTCGTTTCATCCAAATGTTCGCCGATGTCGTCATGGAGATTCCGAAGAGCAATTTTGAGGAGATTCTCGAACATCACAAAGAAACGAAAGGTGTCCATCTCGATACCGATCTCGACCACAACGATCTCAAGCAGATTGTCCATGCGTTTTTGGATAAGTACAAATCCCTCAAAGGCGAGATCTTTCCGCAGGATCCCAAAACGCAATTGATCGAAGCGATCAAGGCGGTCTTTCGTTCTTGGGATAATCCCCGCGCCAACACCTATCGTCGTTTGAACAACATCCCCTATGAGTGGGGCACTGCTGTCAACGTCCAATCCATGGTTTTTGGTAACATGGGTGAAGATTCGGGTACAGGTGTCGCATTCACACGCGATCCTTCGACGGGAGAGAAGAAGCTTTATGGAGAATACCTCTTCAATGCCCAGGGCGAAGATGTCGTCGCCGGTATTCGCACACCGAAACCAATCAGCGAACTTGAAAAAGACAACGCTGCACTTTACAATGAATTTTTGAATATCTCGAACAAACTCGAAGCCCATTACCGCGATATGCAAGATATGGAATTCACCATTGAAAAAGGCAAGTTATACATGTTGCAAACGAGAAACGGTAAGCGGACAGCACAAGCTGCACTGAAAATCGCTATCGACCTCGTTAAAGAAGGCCTTTTGACCGAAAAAGAAGCATTGCTCAAAGTTGAACCCAAACAGCTGGATTCCTTGCTTCATCCTCAATTCGATCCTGAGTCACTCAAAAATGCTCACATCATCTCCATCGGTTTGAACGCATCTCCTGGCGCAGCTACCGGTCGTGTCGTTTTCACGGCTGAACGCGCTCAAGAAATGGTCAAGGACGGAAAACCTGTTATTCTCGTGCGTCAAGAAACGTCTCCAGAAGATATCGAAGGCATGGTTGTTGCCAGCGGCGTTCTCACGAGCAGAGGCGGCATGACATCCCATGCGGCTGTGGTCGCACGTGGCATGGGAACATGTTGTGTGGCCGGAGCCGGTGAGATCAAGGTCTACGAAACGAAGAAATACTTTGAAGTCGGTGGAAAAAAATACCATGAAGGCGATTATATTTCGCTGGATGGTTCTACAGGAAAAATCTACGGCGAGGAAGTCAAAACGATTGACGCTTCGGTTTCCGGAGATTTCGCCACGCTGATGGCCTGGGCCGACACACATCGTTCCTTGAAGGTTCGGACGAATGCCGACAATCCTCGTGATGCCAAAATCGCTTATGGATTTGGTGCCGAAGGTATCGGTCTATGCCGTACAGAACATATGTTCTTCGAAGCCGACCGGATTCCCGCAATGCGCGAAATGATCGTTTCCAAGACCGAAAAAGAAAGAAAACATGCCCTGAACAAGTTATTGCCGATGCAACGACAAGATTTCATTGGCTTATACGAAGCCATGCAGGGATTCCCTGTAACCATCCGCTATCTCGATCCGCCGCTTCATGAGTTTCTCCCGACGGAAGATGATGATATCGAAATGTTGGCCAAAGAAATGGAATTGACTTTTGATGATTTGAAAGCGACCATCACCTCACTTCATGAAACCAACCCCATGCTCGGACATCGTGGCGTCAGACTATCGATTACCTATCCGGAAATCGCCGTCATGCAAACCCGCGCCGTCATCGAGGCAGCCATCGACGTCAACAAGCGCGGTGGACATGTCGTACCCGAAATCATGATTCCACTCGTAGGCGATGTCAAAGAACTGAAGTTCGTCAAAGATATCGTCGTTCAGACCGCTGATGAAATCATCCAGAAGTCCGGCGTCGAACTCAAGTATCTCGTCGGTACCATGATTGAAATTCCCCGTGCGGCTCTGCTGGCTGACGAAATCGCGGAAGATGCCGAATTCTTTAGCTTCGGCACGAACGACCTGACACAGATGACTTTCGGTTTCAGCCGTGATGATGCAGGAAAATTCCTTGCGGACTACTATCAGAAGAAGATCTTCGAAAGTGACCCCTTCGCCCATGTCGATCAAAAAGGCGTGGGAAAATTGATGGAGCTCGCTGTCGAACTGGGAACGAAAGTACGACGCGATCTGAAACTTGGTATTTGTGGTGAACACGGCGGTGATCCCGATTCGGTTGAGTTCTGCCATAAAATCGGACTGACCTATGTGTCCTGCTCACCTTTCCGCGTGCCGATTGCTCGTTTGGCTGCGGCTCACGCCCAAATCAAGAATCCAAGATAATTCATTACAACAAGCAAGCATTCGTGCTTGCTTTTTCTTTCGGTTCGGTTGACAAAGAGTTTTTCATTATATATAATGAAAATGTACCCGAATAGTTGGAAATCACTCACCCGCGACCTACAATAAATTAAAAGGGAGTCGAGGTCATCCCGGTGTTGAACGCCTATTCGATTAGGAATCCTTAAGGAATGACAAGAGACACCCACTTTGGGGTAGATGTTTGTCTGCTCGAGTGATTTCCAAGTGTTCGGGTATTTTTTTATTGAGTATATGAGGGGAGGATCATATGGACCATCTATTGACGCAGTTGACTGAACTGAAAGGAATTCCCGCGCACGAAAAATGCGTACGTGATTTTATCGCGGAATATGTCAAGAACGAAGGAAAAATCACTTACGATAATTTGGGCTCGATCATCGTCGAGAAACAGGGG
>JAQVTV010000172.1 GCA_028699855.1 Candidatus Izemoplasmatales bacterium
CGTCCCAGACCCTTCAGAAAAGCATGTGTTTTTTCACCAAGCAATTGCAGTTTCGCCTTCATCAAGCACTCCTCCGACCCCTGGGGTCAATCATTGAATAGATGGTATCCGCAATCAGATTCACACCGATAACAATGACACTCACAAACAACAAGATTCCTTGAACGACATAGTAGTCACGCTGAACAATCGCTTGGCTAAACGCTTGTCCGATTCCCGGATAATTGAAGATCGACTCCATCAACGGGGCTCCGCCGAACATCACGCCAAAGGATATCGCCAACTGCGTGACAAGTGGCAACATGGCATTGCGTTTCAAGTATTTTCTCACGATGATGCGTTTGGGGATGCCGCGCGCCCGAGCAGCGTTGATGAAATCCTCACCTAAAACACCCATCGCGCTTCCTTGCATTTGCATGGTCCAAAAACTGAGTTGTGAAAACACATATGCAGCCACAGGCAACGAAGCATAAAAGAGCACACTCAAAATGAATGGCAAATTGAAACCGGGAATAATCATCGCATCATACGCCCCTTGATTGGGAAACCACCCCAATCGAAAAGCAAAAATGGTGATGAGAATCAACGCAACGATATAATCCGGAATCGTGTTTGAAACCACCACATATCCATCCAGCATTTTCGCGCCAATGCTGTTGCGTTTCCACGTAGCTCTAGAACCAAGAAATGTACCAAAAACAAAACTGATCGCCAAAGACAATGAAGAAATGAACAATGTCCGAGGCAGGAGTTCGACGAGGATCACGTTCACGCTCTTAGCGTTGTTCTTTACTGAAATACCCAAGTTTCCTTGGGCAAGTTGTTGGATATATACGCTGAAACGTGAGAATAGAGAAGCATCCGGATCATAATTCAGCATTTGTTTCGCGAGGATCATCGCTTGGTCCAGCGATATACGACGTTGGATTGATAATTCCATTGCAAAGGAATCAATCACCGTCCCCGGCATGTTGACAATCAAAATAAAACTGAGAATGACAACCGCGGCCAAGGTAAGTAACGATATCCCAAGTTTCAGAAAAAAGAAACGAAACTGGAAGAAGAACATGCCAATGCGTCTAAAGAATTGCTTGTAATTCTTCACGATGAACCTCCTACTTCAGACTTATTCTCCTAAACGATCCCAATCGATAAAATTCACTGCATAAGAAAACGCAACGTTGAGCCTGCCAAAATCATAAAAATCAGTCAGATCTTCATCTTCGATTGAAGGAACGTAATCGATATTGCGGCTGGTCGCCCACATATCTTGTCTTGGCAAATTGGTCACTGTTGCTTTGTTATAAAACATACCGCATGTGTTCTGATAGAAAGGTACCGCCCAGTTTTGGCTAGCAACACCGGTGATAATATCATCAACCGCTTCTTGCAACTCTTGATCGGACAAGGCATAAAGCCCTTGGATCCGATCGATTAGACGGAAGGTACCGCTTTCATCGAATTTCGGTAAAAACACACGCATTTCTCCCAGGTCTTTCTCATCTATTTCTTCCCATCCTGGCTCGCCCATCGCCGGATACTTCGGCAGATGGATAACCTTATGCGTGACATCCCGGAATGCATAAACAAATGATCCTGTCGGATAAGAGAAACTCATATTGAGATCGGTCCAATTCAATGACAGTTCGGAACTCCACACGTACGATTGCGCACTGCCGAACCAATCGTTCCAAGAACTGGATGACTTGAGTTTCGTGTCAATACCGAAAGAGTTGAGTTGTGCTGCGGTTGCTTGGGCTGCACGCGCTTGATGGTCGTTGCTACCATCAAAGTGAAGGGTGAACGAAATCTTCTTCCCATCTTCGCCATACCAGTTGCTTCCCTGTTTTGTCCAACCACCGTCTTCAAGAAGTTCTGCGGCTTTGCTTTCGTCATGTCGATAAAGCGTCAGTGAATCCCATGCAGCATCACTCATATAGCGCTTCGCATCCGAAGGAGCCATGGCCATCATGGATCGATATGTCACATTGCTATAGGGATTCGCCACATATGCGATGGACTCACGATCAAAAATATAATGAAATGCTTCACGAATCTTTTCATTGAAAAGCGGTCGCATCTCTCCACCCACCGACACTTGCTTGGCAAGATTGAATATGATGCCGTTGGCTCCAGGATCATTGCATTTGTAATGAACCAGATCTTGGTTTCCAGATAGAATTTGATCCAACGTGTTCGTGACAGGAATGCCACCAGCATAATCGAGCTGGCCAGACATCAGCATACCATAGATTTGTGTGGGATCGGTTATGTTATTGTATGCACGTACATATTTGTATTCAAGAAATTCATAAGCCCAATGATCTTCATTCGCGATCAAAATCATATCTGTCGCATTGATATTATATGGTTTATAAGGGCCCGTTCCGACAAACCAAGTCGGATTATAATTCGTGAATTCGGCGTAGTTCGAGTAATTATCCGTTTCCTGTTGATCGGTCACCGTTTTGCCAAATGGTGCCCATCCGGTGTAACCATCAGGCATATCGGGGGCAGCAGCCATCGTTGCCATCACTCTGTCGACATAAGTCTTGAACTCAGAATATTTGACAGAGCCGACTGGGTCAACAGCCAAGATTAGATTTTTTACAGAATCATTAGGTTCCATGTGGCTTTTCCATGTAATTTTAACCGTCTTGGAATCCACAGATTCAATAGCCGACATGTAGTTTGTCGCCTCGAGTTGATTGATGTAATAATATGCGACCACATCTTCTGCGAGATAGTCATCTCCATTATGCCATTTAGCGCCCTCACGCAGGTGGATGATCGATGTGCCATTATCTTGATGATCTACCGATTCAGCAAGCATATAATAGATTTCATCAGTGGAACGCACATATTGAATCAAAGGTTCAACTGCAAAAAAATTCAATATTCCGGTGGATGCCCCGCCATTGATATGATTTTTCAAACCGACAGTTTCCCAATTCGACAACATCCGGAATGTATCCGGCTTTTCACCGGTTTGTTGGGGACTACAGCTGAAAACAACAGAGATAATACCCAAAAACAGGAATAAAATCAAAGCTTTTCGCATGATTCTACCGAGCAAAACAAACACCTCCCATAGTCATTGCAATCGTATGCAGTCGTAAGTATATCATATTCGCTATTGCTTGTCAATCGCTTACATAAAAGCTCGTTCGATCGTCGAAAGGATCAATAAATGGGGTTGTCAGCTCGAACATTTGAAGCCTCACCTTCCTTAAAATTGATTTTATTCTCGTTCATTACGATAAAATGAATTCATAGTTCCTAGCACTATTTAACTTAAGTGATGCAAGTATCACACCGGACACAAAAAGAAAAAGAGTTAATAGTCACGTGTG
>JAQVTV010000016.1 GCA_028699855.1 Candidatus Izemoplasmatales bacterium
TGCCTGCCCAATGAACTGATTGTGTCCGTGTATACCAATATCGCTATGGACGATGATATCCTTGATGGGATTGTGGGGTGAAGAGATGTTTGATCCGATTGTCTTTTCGATTTCGCGCATTATATTGTTTTTTGCGGCGACGCTCATGATTTACAACGCGATGCAGGCGTTGGATTTAAGTCGCATTTTTCAACGCAACTCCGCTAACCAAATCCGCTTCGTGTTTATTGTCCTGTCAGTCATCTTGGGGTATTTGTTCGCAGATGCGATTGTATCCTTGTTTGAGCTCGTGAACGGAATGTTCGTATAAAAATATTGCCATGAGGCAATATTTTTTTAGTAACGCCTTTCGATCCCGTGGACAATGATTTGGGCTTTTCCCGCAGTGCGCTCGTTCAGTTGTTCTTGGATGTCCGGGAGGAATTCGTTTTGAATATCGACGTGAACTTTGATCGCATCCGAGTAGTCCGTATGATGGATATGGCAGTGTTCCTTGAGCAGGTGGGACAAGGTTTTCTCCATGGCGTAGGAGACGACGATGTCGCATCGCGCCCAGCTTTTCTTCTCACAGAGTTCGAGGCCTTGCAGGACGGTGCGCGCGGCTTGGGCATACGCCCGAGATAGCCCCCCGGCACCGAGTTTGATACCGCCGAAATAGCGGGTGACCACGAGGAGGACATCGGTGAGCTCATTTTTTTGCAAGACGGAAAGCAGAGGCAGGCCAGCCGTGCGCGATGGCTCATGATCGTCATCGAAGCGCTGTTGCTCACCGCCGTCACCGAACACGTAGGCATAGCAATGATGCGAGGCTTCGGGTTCGTTCTGACGAATCTCTGTGATGGTTTTCATCGCTTCGTCTAGGGATGTAATCCGAAAAACCCGAGCGATGAAGCGTGATTTGTTGATGATGATTTCAGCGATTGCATGATGTGAAATGGATTTCATTCTTTTCTCACCCGCTTCATTATAGCACATCTCTTGGCTTGCGACAAAGCGAGAATATATCGATAGTATTGAAGCGGTCGTTATGATATAATGAAAAAGGTGATAGATGTGGACCGCTTGTTTGAACTCGGGAGCGAGGTCATTCGGATTCTTGCCGAACATGACCATGAAGCTTATTTTGTCGGCGGCTCAATCCGAGACGCTTTGCTCGGGATGGAGATCAAAGACATCGATATCACGACATCTGCGCTTCCCGACGAGGTGATGCGCATTTTTCCAATGACGAAGCCGACCGGAATCAAGTATCAAAGCGTGACCGTCTCTTGGAAGAACCACCGCTTTGAAATCACGAGTTTCCGGATGGAAGGAAAATATGAAAATCATCGTCACCCCACGGAAGTCCGCCACACAACACATCTAAAAGACGACTTACTACGGCGGGATTTCACCATCAATGCCCTAGCCATGGATGCGGCGGGGACCATTATCGATTATCATGAGGGTTTGAGCGATTTGAGGCAAGGTATTATCCGCAGCATCGGCGATCCGAACGAGCGTTTTGAAGAGGATGCGCTCAGGATGTTGCGAGCGTTTCGTTTTCAAAGCAAATTGGGTTTTACGATTGAGGCGAAGACCGCAGAAGCGGTGCGCGACTCGAGGAAGTTGCTTCTCAAAATCGCGAATGAACGCATCCTCAACGAATGGGCGAAAATCCTTGAAGGAGCTCATTGCCAAATGACATTTCAGACGATGATAGATCTCCAAATGACCGATGTATTTCCAGAGTTGGCTCGGGGGATGGAGATACTTCGACTTCAAGGAAATCACAACCTCAACATCATCCAGTTTTTCGCCCTGTGTCAATATTTGAACCAAGAACCTTTGGCCGGATCATGGCGTTTTTCCAAAAAGGAGCGATACACGATTGATCGCTTGGCGGAACTGGTGGAAGTCACGCAAAACGACCTGTTTGATGCCTTAATCGTCTTTGGCTATGGCACGGCGTTTTCTCTGATGGCCAATCAGATCAATGTCGTGCTCAACAAGGACAACGACCAACGCCAACGCATCGAGGACATCGATTGCCACATGCCGATTCGCCGTACATGCGATCTAGCGTTCAAAGGCCAAGACATTCTCGATACGATGGGACTCAAAGATGTCCGGATTATCGGCATGATCATCGATGAAGTCATCAAGCAAGTCATCACCGGCGAACTTAACAATACCTATTCAGATATTCGAACTTTTGTCGAAGGGTATATCCTTTCACACGGTATGAAGGACGACCAATGAAAAAAGACCAGCGCAAATTTTATCCTTATCTCGATGATTTTGATCTTCTCACAATCATCGTTCCCCAAAAAAATCATGATCCCGATGAAACGTACCGATTGTTCGGCAACGACGAGTTGATCGACCTCATCATCGTGGAAGAAGTCGCGCTTTCAGGCGAAATCAAACTTCTCTGTACGTTTGATGCCTACATCGATTTGGGAAAGATCTATTATGTCATCAACAGCAAAGAAGACCAATCTGAACTCTATACCGGAAAAATCGTCCGAACCGAACTCTTTGACAATATCTATCAATATCGAAAGACCGATCTGGGCGTATCCTATCATTGCGATCAAACCAAGTTCAAACTCTGGTCTCCCGTGGCGAAGTCTGTCCGACTCGAGCTGGTTCAACTCGGCAATGAACCGCAATTCTATGAAATGAAGTACACGACCTCCGGGGTTTGGCGGCTGGTCGTTGAAGGCGATGTCGAAGGCTATCGCTATCGCTATCACGTTTATGTCAACGGCTCGGAGATACAAGTCATGGATCCCTATGCCCGCGCTTCGGACGCCAATGGCCAATATGGTTATATCGTGAATCCACAGAAATGGCTGCCCATGTCGGATATGATCGATTTTTCAGGCCAGATGCTCGATGCGATCATCTATGAAGTCAACGTTCGCGACTTTTCGATGGATCCGAACACGGATTTTATTTATCCCGGAAAATATCTCGGTATGATCGAAACCGGTGTCAAAACCCGATCGAATCATCCCGCAGGCTTCGATTACTTGAAGGAACTCGGGATCACGCATGTGCAGATCATGCCGATCATCGATTTCGGCGGTGTGGATGAGAAGCAACCCGATAGTCTGTATAACTGGGGCTATAACCCTGAACAATATTTCGTGCCGGAGGGTTGGTATGCGACCGATCCGGATGATCCCTACGCCAGGATTAATGAATTGCGCGCGATGATCAATGGATTGCACAAGGCCAATATTGGTGTGATCCTCGATGTGGTGTATAACCACGTCCATGTCGCCGATCAGTTTCCCTATGAGAAACTGGTGCCGGGATACAGTTTCCACGTCGATCGCGAAGGCATCCTGACTAATGTGTCCGGATGTCAAAACGATTTGGCGACTCATCGGAAGATGATACGCAAACTCATCATTGATTCGTGTCTGTTTTGGGCTCAGGAATATCATGTGGATGGATTCCGCTTCGATCTCATGGGACTCATCGATTATGAAACGATGAACGAAATACGCCAAGAACTCCATGCGTTGAGCGAGCATATCATCGTTTATGGTGAAGGTTGGAAAATGCATCAATCCAACTTGGCGGATCGGATGGCGCACATGCGCAACAAGAAGGTATTGTATACCATCGGTTTTTTTAACGACACGTTCCGTGAAACAATCAAGGGTTCGACTTTCGATCCGTTGATCAAAGGATTCGCTACCGGCGATATCGGTCATCTGGATCGCGTCAGGGAAGTCTTATACGGGAGCGCGTTGAACCGCTATTTGTTCAAATACACGAGTCAATCGATCAATTATGTGGAATGTCACGACAATATGACGTTCTATGACAAGGCCCTAATGATTACGAATGATCCTTTACGCGCCAAAAAACAGGCGTTATTGGCGACATCCATTGTCATTTTGGCCCAAGGCGTCCCTTTTATCCACATGGGACAGGAATGGTATCGAACCAAACATTTTGAGGACAACACCTACCGTTCCGGTGATCCATTGAACCGCATCAATTGGGATGAGATCGATGCAGCAGACCAGGATATCCGTTTTTTGAGACAGTTGATCGGCCTTCGCAAACGCTATCCATGTTTTCAACTCAAATCACATTATGAGCTCTCTCAGCAGATGGATGTGTTTCTCTTAGAATCTGGGTCCATCCTCGCGCATTACAATGATGATGCGAATCTCATGGTGGTGTTCAAACCGCTTCCCAAGAAAGAAATCCTTGAAGTCGATGAGCAGTATGTGTTGTTATGCGCCTCAAGTATCATCCAAGTCATCGCTTCGGGGACATTTGAATTGACCGATATCGGAGTTTATGTTTTTCACAGAAAGGAAGATCCACATGATGAATTTTGAAGTGGGACAGAAGTATGATTTTTATGGCAAGGTCGACCAAGTCAATCCGTCGACCTATGATACCTTTGCGCTCAATATCACGAGCGAAATCGGTGAAAGTCTAATTGTGCGCGTTCCAAGCAATACAAAGATTCTTTTAAACAAGATCTATTATTTTGAAACGGAAGCAATCGTGTTCAAAGAGAAGATCCATCTCCAAGCTTCGCACGTGTCTTTGCTCGGTGATCGTAAACTTCCGGATGATGAAAAGGAGCGTTTGATGCGCGCTTTCTATCACTACGCTCCAATCAACCTGGCGACAGTGAGAAAAGCTTTGGAAACGAAAATGCATGCCATTGAAAATCAGATTGTGCGTGAAATTACATGGAAGGTCTATGAACGTTTTGAAGACGATTTCTATTTGTTTCCTGCGGCGACGAAGTTCCATCATGCCTATATTTCCGGCCTAGCATACCACACATATTCGATGCTTCAATTGGCCGAGGGCTTTTTGAAAGTCTACCCCTTTCTGTCTCCCGATTTGATTTATGCGGGTGTATTTCTCCATGACATCGGCAAGATTCTTGAATTTGATACGTATGAAGGCAGCGAATATACGATTAGGGGGCGGTTGATCGGCCATATCACGATGGGCGTCAATTTGATCCATGAGACCGCGAAGGAACTCGGTTATGCCGACAGTGAAGAGGCGATGCTGCTCGAACATATCATGTTGAGTCATCACTACTACGGAAACTACGGTTCTCCCAAGAAACCCAACATCGCCGAAGCATTGATCATCCATTTTCTCGACAACATTGATTCCAAAGTGTGCGTGCTTGGCGAAGAACTCGATATGATCAATCAAGAGGAGTCCACCGGACCTATCGGCGTATTGGACCGCGAGCGCTATTATAAGCATTCGCTTTCTAAGGAATAATTCATCCAATAGAAAGAAAAAAGACAAAACCGCATGGATTTAGGTTTTGTCTTTTTTGCACCGATTCAGTCGGTTTAGTCGCTGTATTTGCCGAAGACCGCATTATAATACGCATCGCGGGTATCGACGAATTGTTGAAGCATTTGGGCAGTGGTGCGATGATTGTAGTCATTGTCGTGGAAAATGCCGGTTTGCAGTCTGTCTGCCAGGTTGACATTAACCGTTCCAAGGACGAGCATGTCTTGAAGCACATCGTCGGAGAAGACGGCAAGCTTCGCTCTGAGCGTGGCCGAGATTTTCGGCAAGGTAATATTGTAGGTCGTTTCGACATCGGCATTGCTCAAGTCATAGAAACTGTTGTAGAGATAGTAGTGCGCATAAAGCTGGATTTGTGCGAGCGTGGGCTTGTCAGCTTCGTTCACGATGCCGGTCGAATAGACGGGATTGCTCGGGTCGGACTCGACGAAGCGGGCACTGGGGCGTTCGAAATCGTCGCCTTTGGTGACAAGGATGATGTGACTTCCATTCACCGTATCCACGAGTTGTGACATCATTTCTGATAGTCCTGTGTTCTGTGGGAGGGTGTAGTCCGCATATAGGGCAATCAATGCATCGACGAATTCCTGGACATATGTGTCTTTGACGCCATATTCGCCACTATAAGTGAGGGAATGGCTGACGGACTCGCTGTCTACGGTATTCAGGCTTTGATTCATAATCTGGAAGCCTTTTTGTTTGAATGTGCCCCATGTTTCATGTTCTCGAGTCGCATTGGCATATGCGGTCTTCAGAGTTGTGAAGGTATTGCCAGTTTCACCAAGATACAGGCGAATCTCATTTTCGAGTGAAGCCAAGGTCGTCTCATATTCATCTGTTTCAATGTCCGAGAGGCTATCGATATAGGCGAAATAATCGTCCGGTTTTCCATCTTCATCGAAATCGAAATAGATTAACAAATGGTTGACATTAAGGCTGAAGTAGTTGTCGTAGTATTCCTCGATAGTCGGATACATGAGCTCGACAATGTCTAAATCATCGACGGATTCCATGATGATATAAGACTGAAGCGTTGAGACGACGGAGTTGCGAATCAGGTCGTACTCGGTTTTCGCCCCGTTATGTTCGCTGTAGATATAGTCGGTGAAGCTCGCATAGGGGAAGGAGAGATTATAGGACTCATAGAGTTGTTTGAGGTAGGGATAGTATTGCTTGATGGAATCGACGTAGTTAACGATGTTGCGCATTTGGTCACTCTTGTTTTTCGTCAAATTCGTTTGGGTTCCGAAGAGATGGGTGAAGTAGGACGTTCGGACCAACTCTTTGAATTGGCTGGCATACATCACATAAAGCGCGGAGTTTTTCGTCAATGCATATTCATAGAAGGCGTCTGCGCTGAACTCGATTTCATCGTCCTCATATCCGGGCCGACCCGAAAGGGTTGCGATTAAGGTTTTATTCCCGCGTGTCTGATACTGATAGTCTGAGTCGACCTTCGTGTATCCCACACCGACAAAGCGGTCGTAGATCTTGAAACCATAGGTTTGACGGAGTTTCACGAGATAGGTACTGATGGTCGATGCGGCGTTGGTGGATTGGAGTTGGGTGTCGATCAAGGAGTATGTCAATTGGTCGTAAATCGCTTCATCATCCAATATCGATTCGAATGTTACTTGGGTATCGCCGGTCGGTGTCACCTCGACCGTGTTTCCGGAAGCGAGCACCTGGATGGTGAGGGCTCCGGAACGCGTTTCGCCGTTGAAAGAAATGCGATACGTCAAAATGACTTCGGTATCTTCGCTGGGACGGATGACCACGCCCTTCGAAGAGATGACCTTTGTATTGCCCGATGTCCATGAAATGGTGGAACCATACCAACCGGAAGTGGGCAGTGTGATGTTTCCGCCGACGGTGGTCGGGATTTGGATTTGCGATTCGATATGGTCGAACATGACCTTTTCGGCATCAAATTTGGGTTCTTGATGGATTTTGTATACCAGATAAGTCGCCGTATCGTTTTGGCCGGCATATGTTTTTGGAGCCGTGGAGAACGGTTTGGTCACGTCGCTGAAGAATTTCAGAGTTTTGAACATATAGGTTGCGAGTGATGACTGAGCCGCTTTGACTTCAAGATAGTTGAAGTGTAGATTCGAATTGTCGAGGGCCATCAAATCTTCCGCTGTTGCGTTTTCCGGAAGCAAGTCGCGATATGCTCCATAGACATAATTGTACATTTGGATGTATTTGTTGAGGATTTCCTGGTCGGTCAGGAATGTGGAGTTGTTCACGGTCGCTTTGGTAACCGATGCGATTGGGGTGAAGACTTTGTTGACTTTCAAATCAGTCGTGGCGGTGACATCGGTTTGCGATATGTCGTAAATCTTGCCGTTTTTATCGATGGTGTAGACGACGATTCCGCCGACTTGTGTTTTGACCACGGCGTTTTCTTCGTGATCGAAGGGATCGGTCTTGGTGACGGTGTAATAACTGGTGTTGGCATCTTTATGCTGAAGTGCATCGGCTTTGTTGATGAAAAGATTCGTATGCGCGATGACCACTTCGCTCTCGCTGTCGAGCAAGTTGCCTGATTCATCGAGCGTGTAGACATCATCATTGGCATCCGTATAGGTGTTGCCCGTGCCTTTTTCGTACACGATCTGGTCATTGAGATTGACGATGTTCATCAAGACATCGTAATAGAAGGTATCGATGGTGATATAGGCTTGGACGAGTTCATCGTTCCGGTCGAGCAGGGTTTCATCTTTATATGTGAAACCTTTGTACTCACGTAAGGTGACGGTATTGTATTCCAATAAGTGATACTTGAACAAGACATCTTTCGCATCGGCATTCGAAGTGAAGCGAATGCGAACGGCGTAGATATCTTCCCAAGTGTTGTTAATGTATTCTTTGGCGAGGTCGAGGTCAGTGATGGCTTTGGCTTCTTTCATCGCGAAACGGGCATAATTTTCTCTCGCCAGCGTCAAGGCTGCATATGCGAGTTCATTCCCATTATACCCGGACAAAACCATATTCATCTCAAAGGCTTTTTCTAAACTGGTCTTTGTCGCTTCGGGAAGTGTGTCAATCTCTGCCGCATCGGATGTGCCGTAGATGAGTTTGGTCTTGCGATCGAGAATCTCATCGTCTGTCAGCTCATCAAGATATTCATGCAACAAAACGGTGTCGATCATAAACAACAACTGCTGGACGCCGTCGTTGCGTTTTATTTCTTCATACATTTCCTGGTTTGTGATGGTATATAATACGTTCCCGCTATCATCCTGCCGCTCATAAAAAATGCCGTCAGGGTCGCTCAAAGAAGGAAAATGGGTGTTTCCCGTCGTGAATGCGACAATGACAGCGGACGCGACGATGAAGATTAGTACGGAAAAAATGATGATGACTTTTTTAGAAATCAAGCTTTTCATGTATTCCACTCCTTAACAATTTTGCACTCTATATGATATCATTATTTTCAGTTAAAAACAACAAAAATATTGTGTGAATTGAATGAAGAATTGGCGTTATTTCGGTATCAAGCTGATTTTGCGTTGTCACGTCCCCGCGATATAAGGATTATTATGTGTCGATATTTCGTAAAATAGTGAAAAAACAAGACCTCATTATTGACAAAAGGATAGGAAGTTTGTATAATACGAACTGTAAATAGCAAAACTAGCGAAAGTTAGTGACGCAAAGCTATAGGGCCTTCGATCAGATGGTAGCCAGTTGCCGTTGTCTTTACGACGAGGGCGCTTTTTTATTTCCTGAGGGGAAATGTAAAAATGCGTCACCGCGAGACGATGGCTTTTTTATTCCTTAAAAGGCTAGAACACCAAGGAGGTGGAAGTTTCGATGAAGCGTTATCGCCGTAATGTATATCTTGCGTCTGCACTTCTCGTTTTTTCCCTTGGTCTTTTTGTCTACGCCACATATGCGTGGTTCACGCATCGTTTTGATGATTCGGTTGAAGCCACGGTCGGCTTTGTCGAAGTCGATTTTTTCGCATATTTTATTGATGAGACACATCCTGCTTCAGATTATTTGGTCCCGATCGCCCCACCACTCACGAAAACAGGCATCTATGAAATCGATATTACGACCAATACAACCACCATCAATTTTTTTGATAATCTTCGTGTGCGCCTTGAGGTTAAAAGCAACATCCCGACGTATTTCCGGATCAAGGTATACGAACAACTCACCCTCAAATATCTAAACTTTGATGGATCAACGACCGAATTATCCGTTTTGATTGACGGGATCATGCCGTTCAATTTCGAAACCCAGAACTGGTATGACAACCGGGATCAAGACAATTATATCTACTACATGCTTCCCGTTATCCGGGAGAGTGAAAGCCAACCCCTTGACATTCCCTTGATCAACCCCCCGGAAGAACCTTTTGGCACATACTCGCAAGGCTACTCTTTGCAAATCACGTTTTCCATTGAAGCTGTACAAGCTGCGCATGGTCCGCAAAATGTCTGGAATCTTGAAGAGACTCCTTGGGGCATCTCATGGTAACAGAGGTAAAAAAGATGGATAGACAATTTCACTTCAAACTCAAATCGATGCGTTTTCTCACCCTGCTCAACATCGTCATGTTGGTTTTTTCGTTTTTGCCTTTTTGGGTCAAAGCATCGGCGAGCGATGTGCGGAAAAACTCCATCGATTTTAGTGATTATCTTGATTTTGACGGGACATATGATTGGGATGAAGCACCCTATACTTTAGGCAGCGCTGATGATTACTACACCTATTCTTATTTTCGTGATGTCGTATGCAAAACATCCACTGACCTTTCCGTGTGCGAGACTGCGATGGATGGGAAGAAGATCCGTTTTGAAACCGCTGAAGAGTTGTATCGCTTCTCTGTCGATGTGTCTTTTGAACAAGTCTATCTTTCAAGTGATCCCGTTGAAAATGTTCCGGTGAGTTCCGATAAGAAGGATTTTTTGCTTGAACTACATTACGTATTGGGAAATGATATCGATTACTCTGTTTTAGGCGCTAAGACGTTTATACCGATCGGATACTCCTTCCTCGATTCGACAGAAACTCAGTTTGAAAAAACGTTTAAAGGAATATTTGACGGGCAAGGGTTCGTCATTTCCAACATGTACTTCGCAGGCTATGATTTCTTAGTCTATGAAGAACTCGTGGATGGCGAATTGGTGGACGTGGCGATTACGCCCTATTACTCGATGTTTACGATCAATGAAGGAACCATCAAAGATATCGGATTAGTCAATCCGACTTTCGAATTGCTGAATCTGCATATTTCGATTACGCGTGTATCCAATTTGGTCGGCCTCAATAAGGGAATCGTCGATCATGCGTTTGTCGTCGACAATCGCGATGATATCTATAATGCCGGTATCCGCTATAATGTGGGCACGTCGAGCAGCTCTTTCCAGGCTGCTGGAATGATTCATGAGAATCAAGGCACATTCACGAACTCGTATTATGCATCCAAAGTGGTCGTCAACGCATCTTACATCAACAAGTTCGATGCGCAACCCGTACTATTTGTCAATACGGGTGGTACCATCGGCAATATTGTGTATGACGCCAGCAGATACCTGACTTCGGTCGGATCTTTCACCTTGTCGCCCGTCAACGCGTACGCTGAGGGTGAGAGCACATCGGTATTGAAAAGCGATAACTCGATCTTGAATCAACCTGCGAATCGATGGTTTTTCTATCCGAACGACTCTTACCCGAGAGCTCAAGGGTTGACATATGATGAGGTTCATGATCGCTATCTGATCCAAGACGCGATCGACTTGGCGTTTTTCTCGCGATTGCTCGCCTATACCACAATCACTTACGATAAAGCGTATAACCTTCATGATTACGTCCTGACAAGCCACATCGATATGGGTGTGCTGGGGGTTAATGCATACCAGACACCGAGTGTCACGTTCTTCGGAAGTTTTTCAGGACTGAATCCTGAAGGCGAGACTTTAGCCGATAATTTTTACATCTATAACTTGAACATGAAGCGGGGCACATTGCGCGGAACGGTATATTATGCCGGACTCTTCAGCATTCTTGGCGTCAATAGCCATGTGCATCATCTCAATATCACGCAATCATCGATAGAACTCACCGATACAGAGGCGAATTACGGTCGTTTATTCAATGTGGGGATGCTTGCGGGTCGCTTGAACGCCGGAACCATTGAAGATGTCTTGCTTGACGTCGAGATCGATTTAGGAACGAATGCTTTGGGGGAAACCCATGTGGGAGCGTTAGTCGGTCAGGCCGCCGGAGTCATCGCCCGGATATCGTCGCGTGGCGATGTGAATGCGAATAACCACGTGTTCCAATCCAGTTATAGTGTGCGTCCTTACTATTATATCGGTGGCATCGTGGGTTCAGCCGCTCTCGGAGCCGAACTCAATATGAGAGATGTCATCAATTATGGTGATATTTTTGGTTTTGGTACGATGTCGACGTTTTCGTTCGCTTCAGGCGTGAGCATGATCGATATCAAGATCGGTGGTGTCATCGGCTATATTTTGAATACGGCTTCGGTATCGCATCAGCTCGTCTATGCGACCCAGAAGGGCGATATCATTCTCGATGATGTCATCTATTCGCCATCGATGCCTTCTAGGCAAAATGTGGGCGGTGTTTTTGGAGAGACAGCAGGACCCGCTCCGATTTTATATGATATTGTGATCATCGAGGAAGAAGAACAAGAGGTTCTTCGATTCGCCTACTTGTACAACGAAGGAAATGTCATACATGAAATCATGATGGGGACATCCCTTGTCAAAGCAGCGGGAATCGGCATCTCCAATACTACGTCTGCGACAGAGTATGCACTGCTGTTTAACCATGGAAGTTTCGCGTATGAAACGATGTTATACTATCCCCAAGGGACAGATCTTTTTATATCTGAGTATGTGGAAGCGGGCACTTCTTCTAGTTGGGGAACGACATACCGAAACAAAGCGCTAGAACTATATAATCCGACCAATTCGAGCATCAACCTTTCAAGTTATACGATCGAGCGCTACGCAGATGGCGCCACTAGCCCGACCAATACGCAAAGCTTGTCGGGAACCATCGCCGCAGGAGCGACATTTGTGATTGTCAACCAAACAGCGACATCAACCTTGCGCAGTTATGCGAATTTGCGGATCAACCGTGGCGTGATGGATTTTGATGGTAACGATGCCTTGGTGCTCAAGAAAAGCGGTGTCATCATCGATAGTATCGGTCAAGTCGGCAATAATCCCGGATCCGGAGGTTGGACCGGAGGGGGTCTCAGCACGACGTTACGCACATTGGTGAGAAAACCCACAATCCAAATGGGTCGCACGAGCGCAAGCAGCGCTTTCGATCCCAGTGATGAATGGTTGGGTTATGCTTCCGGCACCTACACATATTTAAGATCTCATAGCGTGACTTTATTCGGAGATGCGCCCACTAGTATTCGGTTCTTCGATTATACAACGACGATTTTTGACATCAGCGCAACCACGCCGATTACGCTTACGCGCGCGTACAATTACGCTGATTTACAGTATGATTCGAGTTATTATGATCGCGTTTCTCCGTTTTATGATTCTGTCAATCATAATCCGACGCTCATTCGCTATTCGTCTAATTATGGGAATATCGATTACTTCAATCTCGATGGTGATGGCACAACCATGATTCCCATCGAGTTACAGACAGATACGCATATATCCGCCATCACCAGCGCGACGAATGTCGACTATTTGAATGTGAGCAATCATGGAAACATCAACGTGGTTAACGTGAATCTCTTGACGAACACACTCAACGTTGCGGGGCTCACACACACGCTCACATCCGGGAAATCCATGAAGAATTCGGTTAATCTCGGAAAAATCAGCGTCGCTTCGATTGATTCTGCTGCAACGGGTAACCCGAATGTATATGTGGGTGGCCTGGTCAACGTGAACGATTCGGGAGACCTACATTTGGAATCACAGAATCCCGACCAACCCATTGCGACATTAGGCATCATCAACTCGCTCAATTACGGGGAAATCACATCGACATATTCCGATGCATATCATGGCATATTAGGAAGAAGCAACACGTATGCCGCAGGCATTGCGACGCTGAATGCGGGATCGATCCAAGACAGCGCCAATCTGGGTGCCGTGCGTATGTTTAATAGTTCCTCTTCGGGTACAACATCCCTTGCGGGAGCCGG
>JAQVTV010000173.1 GCA_028699855.1 Candidatus Izemoplasmatales bacterium
GTGTTCACGACACGAGAAAGCGACTGCGATGGTTTTACAGAAACTTGAATGGTTCCGTTTGCATAAATCGTGCCACCTGTGATCGGTGTTCCATCTTTGGGTGTGATGGTCAGATTCGTGCCACTCAAGGAATAGGTTCCGGTTTCATTGAAATCAAAGGGCGTCCCGGATATTTCATATGTGCTGCGAAATGCGTAATTGCCGTTCGTAAAAGCCATCGTATATTGATATGTGACGCCGCCAGTGACATAAGACCCGACAAATACCGCACTCGTATCTACGGTTGGGTATGATGTCTCGGTCAAAAGCTGTGAGAAACGGATATCTTTGAGATAGGCGTCCACACCTTCAAGTTTTTTGATCACGAGTTGTGTGGCCATCGTCACTGAATTCACCGAATCGCGATAGTAATTGAACGTAAACGTATAATATCCCGGAACAGCGGCATAAGTCATGATGATCTCAAGGTTGTCATCTGTATCGAAAACAATCCAATCCGCTAGGTTTTGTGGCAATGTGATCGGATTCGATTGGTAATCGATGGCGGTCACATCGACATAAATGTAGTTGGCACTGCCGGTCAAAGTATAGAGATTGAGGCTTTGATCAAAACCCAGATCGATGGTGAATGTGGTCTCCGCCTCTTCTCGTTCCGCAAAGACATCGGCGGGATCCGTTTCATTCCCATTTTTCAGTACAGAAGTAAAATCGACCGATCGCTCGGTGATCAAATGCGTATAGGTCGTGGTGGACTCATCTTCAGCCATGATTTCATATGCGATTTCATACGTCCTATATCCATCCTCATAAGTGATACCGATGAGTTCAACGCCCACCACGCTCGCGAAAGGTGATAGTTGGAGCGAGTTCGGAGTCATGAAACCGATGTTATAGGTTGTTCTGGAACGATAGAGCGGCAATAATCCATTCGTCGTACTCGAAATTGAAAAAGGTGAATTATCAATCAAAATCCGGCTGCCGAAATTGAGCTGGCTCGAAATATCCAATCCGGAAATCTGAAGTGAAGTGCCCATAGAGTAATAATTTAATGCTGTAATCGTTTTTGCGGATGATGGCGCTTTATCAAAGATGAGGGTGAACAAATCTGAACTCGGAAAATAGCGATACTCAAGCGTATAATCGCCTGAACGTGTCGCTCCGATAAAGGTGAATGTGATTTCATAGGTGCCCACATGCGTTTCAGGATCAATGATTGTAGGAACTGATGTTACAGTATAAAAACTCGGAAGTACTGTGGTTCCGTTATACTTGATGGTAAAGTTGTTCTTGAAATCAAAATTGGACGTGAAAACATGGTTTTCATCGGTGAACACGAGTCTTAATGACCCGGTCGGGTTGACGGTGCCATCAAGACGGATGTCTGTGGGATCGAACGAATCATCGAGATCGCCTCCGTTGAACGCGATGGCTTCAAGAGCGGTGATTCCTCCCGCCTTTTCGATAGTCGGCGTAAAAATAATCGATACGTAGTAATCCGTATAATAAACTGAGCTAGCGAAGACATCATCGCCCACGAATGCTTCAGAATAGACGGTGAAATACCCCAATGGGACTTCTTGATTGTAGTTCCTGTCTTTTGGTGGCAACACCAAAGACAAATCGGCGGGATAATCGCTTGAAATATTCACCGCCCCTTCATTCTCCAATAATTGTCTGAAAGCTTTCAGTTCACTTTCAGAAGGAACATGACCATAGTAATCCTGAGCTCTAATGGCAATGAGCGCATGCGCCGAAACAAAACCGTTGGTCACCCAATAGGATACGTCCGTTTGAGATGCATCAAAAGCTTCCATCGATATCATATAGGTGATTGTTTTATTGAGATAATCGACATTCGGATACGAAAGAATCGTCTCGCTCCCATCGACCTCCGTCAATTCCAAAGTAGAGGGGGTCATCGGAATCAACTCGGACTTGTCATTGAAGATTGTCTGGCGCAATAGATCGTATTGCGCGATGACCGCTGAATCAAGTTCGGATGTATATTGCGGTGAAGCTGGCGTGTATGACATCCCCAAAGGAATCTCCCCCGGGTAGGATTCGTTCATCGGACGCATCAAGTCTAGATTCATGTTCGATGGCAGCACAGCGCCATAGGTCGAACCGGCAGAAGTCGAAAGCACGTACATACCGTTTTCTCGGGGGTTCGCCCCGCCCAGTTGGAATCGCTCTGCGAGCAAATCATAGTCCATATAATAGATGAACTCGGTCAGATCGGTATTCGTGCGCATTTCGAAATTTTCATCATACATCCACTGTTCAGAACTATTGGTAATCAGGACATCATCCGGATCCTCAGTAATCCACTTGACACCGATGGCGCCATTGTTACCATACTGGGGAAGATACCTGAGTTGCGTCGTTCCGATAGATACATTGGATGTAGACACAAATTGATAGTTCGTCGTTCCCGGACTGCTATGGAAGGTGGACTCCGTTCCAACTTGGGTATACACATTGACGATGGTGGCGCTATACGTATAGGGAGAAGAACTGGATTTTCCCGTGATTAGCAATTCGCCATAGTAAAAACCGGTAAACACTGCTTGGGTGTTATCATTCGGTCGAGTGGAATAATAGATCGCGTCGTTAAACTGGAAATACCGCGCGGAACTTGTGAAACTGTAGTCCATGTCCAAACGACCGACAAGATCGATATTCGGGTTGGCGTTGACGATGAAGTCAAAGCTTCCTCCTTCCGTTGACATGATTCCTCTAACGCCCCGTTGAAGCCGACCGAAAATGCCGCCGAATCCTCGCTTGTCTCGGGGAAAATCAGCCGCATGCAGTGTCGGATAGACATCACTGTCAGCTTTAAAAAATCCAGAGATATTGCCATAACTGAGAAGGGTTTTACTGATAGCGTTATACGATGAGGTCGCAATCGCTTTGATGTCGCCATAATTGATGGCCGTGTTGATGTCGACCACCGTTGTCTTCGTATATGGCGATTCTGCGCCTTCGACATACGTCGCACCGACGATGCCTCCGGCCACATCAGTTCCGGAAATAGTCCCATGATTGAGCATGTTTTTCATGACAGAAAGACCATACCCCACCACACCGCCAGCGGCCGCATACACGCCAGGTCGATCATTGGATGCGACGATCGTGTTCGGATTGATTGAGATGCCCGTGGTTCCTCCTGCTGCATCGCCATCCCCGTATCGAAAATTCGTGTTATACGTGGTATAGGAACTGGGTGAGTATGAACCGATGACAAATGTAATCGCAGAGATATTGCCGAAATTCATGCCATTGAGCAACGCTGAATATTCAATTGAATCGGTTAAACCAAAGGTCGATGTCGACACGCC
>JAQVTV010000174.1 GCA_028699855.1 Candidatus Izemoplasmatales bacterium
CTCTTTGGCATCAATTTGAATTTGATGGGATCCTTGCGTGCGTTTGTCGTTCCTGCGATATTTGGGTTCGGATTAAGGCAAACGATCTTCATTCTCATTTTTTACCGGTTTTTCCGCATTATCCCGCATGATCTCTATGAAGCGGCAGAAGTCGATGGTTCAGGGGTTATGGGGACATTCATCAAGATTGCCATTCCCTTGGCGGGGCCGGCGTTTCTGATTTGTGGATTGTATGCGTTTGTCTGGTATTGGAATGAAACGACGCTTGCCCGAGCATATTTCGGTCAAACCCATACCAGCCTTCTGATGTCGCTTGAATCTTACATCAGCACCTACCGTTCCTTGTTTGCCCAAGGCAGAATGACGATGGATTCCGTCAGTGAAGTCTACAACCTTGGGGTTCAGTACTCCATGACGCTCATCGCGATCGCTCCCTTGATCATCATCTATCTTTTTGTGCAAAAAGGTTTTGTGGAAGGAATCGATAAATCAGGCATCGCGGGAAATTAAGTGCTTTGCGTTTCACAAATATAGAGAAAGAAAAGATATTAAAGGAGGAAATTATGAAAAAGGCTTTACTGGTATTTTTGTTTTTAGCAGCTTTTATCGGTATTGTCGGTTGTAACGGTGTGACGACAGATGCGCCAATCACGGCGCTACCGACGACAGTCGCACCCACCACAGCGGTGCCAACGACAGCTGCGCCAACGACAGCTGGGCCCACCACAGCTGTGCCAACGACAGTGGCCCCGACAACGGTTGCGCCCACTACAGCACAGCCGACGACGGCAGTACCCACAACCCTGGTACCCACGACTCAAGGCCCGACAACAGTTCCGATCACTACGGGTGAGCCCACGGATACGCCGCCCGTCATCAGCGGGGCTGACGACGTTACGATTGAAAGAGGGACAGCCTTCATTCCGCTCGCCGGTGTAACGGCATATGATGCGGAGGATGGAGATATTACCTCTGCTCTCTCGTATTCCGGAAACGTCAATCCGAACAGTGTAGGTGTGTATCAAGCAATCTATACAGTTATTGACAGCGACGGGAATATCGTATCGGTCGAACGTACGGTCACAGTCGTATTTACTGACACGCAGGCACCCTTGATCTCCGGAGCGGGAAACAAGACGATTTATGTCGGTGAAGAGTTTAATCCGCTTCAAGGCGTGAGCGCCAATGATACGGTGGATGGCGCAGTTGCCGTTCAAGTCGAAGGCGAAGTCAATATCTGGGTCGAAGGCGTCTATGATTTAGTTTACAGCGCCTCTGACAGCGCGGAAAACCGTTCGGAAATCACGCGAAAGATAACTGTTTCTTTCGGAGATTTCATCTTTGGTGATGATGTCACGTATGAAAGCGATCAATTCACGCTTGAAACGGGAATTTACAGTTCGCCCGAGATTTCGGGCGGGGAGATCAACCCCAACTTAGCGCCATTCAGTTATGTGCGTCTCACCATTACGGTGGAGAACCTGATCGGTTCAATCGAATTGGGTGTGGATGGTCTCCGAGCCAACATGACGGAAATCGAATCTCAAGATGACACGGAAAAGACATTCGTCGTCTATCTCGTCATTACTGAAGCATTGACGGACTATGTGTTCACATTGGAATCGAGCGATGAAACCTTCGATTTCTCCGTAGATGTGGCATTTGCCCAAATCCGCGACATGGTCGCTCCGACGCTGACGGTTCGGAATCCCGAATTCAGTTATCCGGCCGGATATTCCATGGATGGATTGATGGCGTTCTTGCGTAAAGGCGTCACAGCGGTCGATGACATCGATGGCAATCTGACTTCAAAAATCGAGATCGATCTCGGCACCTTGGACATCGATGAAGTCGGAACGTATGAGATTACGTATTCGGTCAGCGATGCCGGTGGCAACGAAACGGTTGTTCGCAGAAATGTGATAATCGCAAACCTCGTAGATTCAGGTTATTTAAGCGACCCGAACTTCCAAAACAATGGCGATGGCCAATGGAAACCCAAGAGTAACGATGGGCAAGCAGTCATCACGTATAATCCTACAGAAGGCACGATGATCGTGACCATCGATTCACTCGGTGGTTGGGCTTCGGCGGCAGGGGCATACATCAAAGAGGCCTCAAGCGGATTCGAAGTGGATCAATGGTACATGTTCACCTTTACGGTCAAATCATCCGTTGCCCGCAAAATGACATTCAGAATGGGTCTCGAAACGAGTCAGACTCTGGGCTGGATCGATGATTTTGATGGTGTGTCTGCAGGCAACAAACTCAATCTAACGCAAGAGTATGTGACCTATAATTTCTTCTTCAAACTCAATTCACTGGTCTCATCTGATGGCAGCACAACCTTCAAGATTGAATTGAATCTCGGATTGGTTGATTATGACTATAATGCAGCAAATTCGGTTGTGACGTTCAAAGATGTTTACATGCACAAACTTGTCACAGAATTCGCTCCGCCTACATTTGAGCGGCAATATGGGGAAGATTTACCCGTCAAGTTGACGGTAGGTGATTCACTCCCCGACTTTAGCAAGTATGTTCTCGCAAAAGACATGTCGCAAAACGTCCTCGTGCCGTCAATCGATTTCTCTGCCGTAGACATGAACACTCCGGGAACCTACGATGTGGTCTATACGGTAACCGATTCCCATGATCTCGAAGCGGAGTACACGTTAAGCATTCAAGTGCTTTCGGTCGAGAACGCGGACACGGTCGCACCTGTTGTAACCATCAAGAGCGGTGTGCCGACATCGGTGGATCAATTTACACAAATCCAAGTGGATCTGCGCATGCTTGTTGATGCCGTCGATGCCATGGATGGAGTTATCACGGTGACTTCGGATATGGTGGATGATGGTGGCTTGAACTTCAATGTCGCTGGCGTATACAGAGTCACGTACCGCGTATACGATCTCTCCGGCAACGTCGGCATCTTGGAAGTCGATGTCACGGTAAATGATAAGCAAGCTCCTTCGATCGGCATGAATGATCAAACGATCAACTACGGATCAAGCTTTGATCCACGTGCAGGACTCGTGGTCAATGACAACATCGATGGCATCATCGATAACGCAGAAGTCACGATTACGGGTCTCGATCAATTTATGGTCGGAGACAAAGCCATGGTCGCCGGCGTCTTCGATATCGTCTATACGGTTTCGGATGCCGCAGGGAACGAAGCGAGCAAAACGGTCAAAATCCGTGTGCTTGATGTGATTTGGGACGAATCTTCGGAAACTACCCTGGGTGTTCCCGATGAAGGTCCGACTCATTCGACAGTGGAATTCGATCCCGTTGAACAAGCGTATGTGATTAGTGA
>JAQVTV010000175.1 GCA_028699855.1 Candidatus Izemoplasmatales bacterium
CCATCTCTCGCCCACTGAGGGTTCTCCTGGTTGTGATGTGGCGATTACGACGCCTTCATCCCAGGCATCTCCCGAATAGGTGTACAAGGTATCCGTCGCCTTGACGAACCATAACAGGCCTTCATAAGGATACTCCGGATTTCCCTCGCTAGGGGCATCACCGACGGAAGTGGGTGTGCCGAAATCCCAACCCACATAATAGGTGTACAGGTACTTGTTGGCAGGATTGAACCACCTCGCCCCATCCACGGGGCTTCCTGGTTCTTCAACGGGCAATACGGTGCCATCATCCCAATCGGTCGAGCCGAACGTGTACAGTTTCTCATCCAGGTTATCAAACCAATGATCACCCGGTTGTGGAATCATAAAGCTGATAAAGTCGAAGTTGAAGTCATCAAAGACAGCTTCCAGCATCAACGAGACGTATTCATCGCTCTGCTGTCCTGTGACAGTGACAACTTCAGCCTGAATCTTGAAAGATCCCATCGCCAGCAAAGAGATCGTCAATGACATCAGCGAAACACCTAACAAGAAGCGTTTGAATTTTACCATACTTCTTCACCACACAATGTCGAAGGACCCATGTTCATGCTCGTTGCGATGCTCTCGTCGAGGGTGAACTCGATGATCTCGATCACCGGGCGGACATAGGGTTTGTTTTTCTTGTTTTCTTCCATAAAATGCCTCCTTTAGTTTTGTCGTTCGTGTTGTTAAATCGATATTGTAGTCTAAGTTGCAGGCTAGAATCGTTCATTGATGCATCGTCATTGAGTTTTCCTTCACACCCAAAGACATCCCCTCCTTATATAATCTTGATTTGTATTTTCTCGTTATGACTGCCAAGCGAGTCTGGGTAATGCTCCGGAAAAATCCCAGATGCTCGGGTTGAAGCCTGTGAGAGAAGTCACACCGCTCAAGTCGACGCCCGTGATGCCATCGCCCCGGCCCGTCGCAGGATTGCCGATACGGTCGATGGGGGCGAGGACGTTGTCGAAATGCGCGTATTGATAGATATCAGCGATCGACCCGCCGACGGTGAGCCCGACAAAGGCGCCCACATAGACTTCCGATCCAGACGCAGTGCTGGATATCTCCGTGATGGCGAGCACGCGACGAATCGTGGCGTTATAGCCTTCGGTTCTGCCGATGAAGCCGCCCAACAGGACGAAGTCGTTGCCCGTCGATTGAATGGAGCCTTGAACATAGGCATCTTCGATCGCGCCACTGCCCAGATAACCGACGAATCCACCGACGGTGTGGCTGCCGGTGATATCGGCTTCCACGAAACAACGGGACATCGTGAGCTGGTTGGCGGTAAACATGCCGATGAAGCCGCCCACGGGTGTCGTTTGCGAACCCGAGACCGTGATCGTTCCAGTATAACTCGATTGCGTAATCACGGATGAAGTCAAAGAATTCTGGGCTTTACCGATGAACCCGCCCGTCGTCATGTAGACTGCGGAGATATCGCCCGAGACATGGGTGGCTGTGACATTGGTGTTTTCGATAATGCCTGCCAGACCGCCCAAGAAGCCGATACCGTTTTGGCTCACGACATCGATATCGACATCCAAAATCACTTGATGGATTTCAGACCGGGTGATCGTGCCGGCGAGGGCTCCGACCCGCGGTCGGTCGATGGTGCTGATGATGGATATCTCCCCGGATAATGTCAAATTCTGGATTGATGCCTCATCCAAGGTGCTGAAGAAGCCCGTATGGGCGTAGGCCGTATCGATGAGTACATTCGAGATGGTGAATCCCTGACCGTTGAAACTGCCGCTGAAAGCTTTGGGCGTCCACGGAGATGTCGCAGAGATATCGTTTTCCAAGATGTAGTGACCCGTTTCACCCATTTGCAGGAGTTCGGCATACGTCATGATCCGCGTGACATTGATGAAGACTTTCGGGCTTAAGGGTCCACTCGCATACAATGATGAATGCGCGCGGATTTCGACGTAGGCTTCAGGATCTTCCAACCATGAAGCGGGAATGGTGAAGGTCGTCTCAGGCGTCGTGGTGTAGGATACGCCTTTAAAGAAGATTTCGTACTCCTCTGCGTGAACGACCACATCAAACGTCAACGTATTCGCGCTGATGAGGATGTTTTCAACACCGTTCAAGGCGACCACAGGGAAGTTTAGGGTCGCTTGGGCAAAGGCGGAATCGAGATAAGCTCCTTCTTCATGCACGGCGTTGATCGTGACCGTGTGTTCTCCTTGAAGCATCGATATCTGGTCATAACTCGTACCGGTTAACTGGATTTCCTGTCCCCCGTCGATGACGAGGATGTACCCCGTGGCCCGCGAATCGCCTTCGAAACGGAGGACACCTGAGTCGATTCGGATCTGTGTCGGGGTGTTCAGACGTGTTTTCGATTGATAAATCGGTGAAAACGTGCTGTTTTGAATATAGGCGTCTTCATTCCCCACACTGAGGATCGAGATCCCATGTGTATCGGTCACATCGATAGGATAAGCCAGTTCAGTCGTGAAATCCTCGACACCATCGATGCGAATGAGATAGCCGATGGCGTGAGGAACCGCGTCCCAGCGAATCTGGGCCTCGTCTTGGCGGATGTTTGATGGGTAGTCGAGTTCAAGCCATAATGTGGCGTTTAGAACCGCTGAATAAGCGGACACTTCTTCGCCCCTGGTCGCCTGGACTTTGAGGGCTCTTTGCCCCGTGATGGTGTCGGGCACGGTATAGGTCGCATCAGTGACGACCACTTCCGCGTCATCGACCATGACTCGGTATCCGGTGGCGTGGGGAACCACGTCCCACGTCAGGATTCTGCCATCGAGCACCAGGTGGGTCGGTGTCGCCAGTTGATAGGGCAAAATGAAACTATGGATGTCGGAAAAAAGTGATGTGTTCCTTTGATTTTGGGCTTGGACTTTCGCGGTCGTCGGCCCGATATATGTGGATGGAATCGGAAACGTATTGCTTTCTGTTTCAAAGGTGTCTTCATTGATCACGACGATGTATCCACTCGCCCCGGGCACCGCATTCCACGTCAATGAATAACCATCCACCGCGAGGTTCTCGGGTTGGGCCAATGAAGATCGGCACGCAGACAGCGCAAACATCAGGAAAAGACTCATCATCATCGCCAGCTTCTTCATCGAACGACACCTCCGTTCGGCACACTGGATACAGTGGCTTCAATCACCACATACGTCGATCGTTGGTTCATCACCATCGTACTCGGACTGTCTTTCAAGTATGTCGTGACATAAAAAATGGC
>JAQVTV010000176.1 GCA_028699855.1 Candidatus Izemoplasmatales bacterium
TTTGATACATTTAAAATAGGCTTCTTCCCCATTTTTAGAGAAGAAACCTTGATGATGCTTGGTAGTGATATATGGCATTGATGTAGTGAATAGTAGTCTCACATCATTCTATACTGCAAAAGTCAGGATATATCATTTCTCGAGGAAAAGATTCCTTCATGCTTCGTACGTGGGAAGGCACGATTATCCGATACGAAAACCACGAAAGTGTCGATTTCAAAAAAACCTTATCCGATCTGTATCAATGATGGAGCGCCTAATGGCGCTTTTTCTTTCACTATTTATTTTGCTTTGTGATACAATGTGGGTATAGAGGCGAATTTTTGGAGGCACCAGATGAGATTATTGATTTCTGAGACTCAGGCAGCTGATCTGACATCTATCAAGATGCTTTGGGCGGACGGCGATGTGATGAGATATGTCGGTTTTCCCGAAGGATTGAAACAATCCGATCAACAGATGGAACAATGGCTGAAGTGGATTGTTGAGACACCCCATACCCAACACTACACCCTTAAAGCGGATGATCTCGGTTTCGTCGGCGAGAGTTTCTATCAATTGCGATCGGCACACACGGAAGCGATCATCGATATCAAGTTGCTCAAGAAAGCAAGGGGGAAAGCTTTGGGAGAAAGAGCGCTTTGTTTTACGCTTGATCAGTTGTTTCTGAACACGCCCGCCTTATTGGCTGTAGTCGATCCCCATTGCGAGAACCTCGGAGCGATCGCCCTATACCACAAACTGGGCTTTCAAGACGATGAGCTCTTTGCTTATGAGAATGAGCCGCATCAAAAGATGATCCTCACAAAAGATAACTGGCGACGCTTACGACTCGAGCAAGTGCATCTCGAACCGATTGACAAGCACAATTACATTGAGGCCTCACAACTCAAAGTCAAGGCTGACCAAGTCGATTTTGTGGCCACGAATGCATTCAGCATCGCGCAGACCATCTTTGAAGACACACATGCATTCGCGATCTATTCCGGGAAAACCATGGTCGGATTCATGATGGATGGTGTCGACCCCGACGATTCCGTCTACTGGATCATCCGCCTGATGATCGACCAACATTATCAAGGTCTCGGATATGGGAAAAAAGCGATGGAAATCGCTATGGAGCGCGGTTTCATACTTTCAGGAAAGAACAAGATGAATATCAGTTTCGAGCCGGAAAACACCCGTGCCAAGCAACTCTATGAATCCCTAGGTTTCGTTTCAACCGGACGCTTTGAAGATGGAGAGATCGTTTATGAAAAAACATGGTGAATACCGGATTCCTGGTTTTATGGACAGTCATTTGCATTATCTCGGTATCGGCATGCAGGCCGACATCATTCCTTTATACCACATCACCAGCGTGCGTGAAATGATGCTTCATCTCAAACCCCATCTCCATCGACCTCAGATGATCGGACGCGGGTGGAACCAGAATCGATTCGATGATCGATTGATGCCCACCAAAAACGATCTGGATCAGGTGTCGAGAGACATTCCCATGGTGATGTATCGCGTCTGCGGTCATGTGGCGGTCGTCAATTCGGCGATGCTTGAACGGCTGAATATCGAATCGGAATCACAGATTTCTGGTGGATCCATCGATCTAGAGACGGGAATCATCACTGAAGCCGCCCTGCGTTTGATTGATGACCAGCTTCAGGCAGTCGGGCTCGAAGATATCAAACGCTATCTGATCCAGGCGGACCGGTTATTGCTTCAAGAGGGCCTGACCGATGTTATGAGCGATGATTTTATCGTGACGCCCCTGCCCTATGAAATGATCATCCAAGCCATTTCGGAGTTGAAAATGGAAAAAAAACTCCATGTGCGGATCACTGAGCAAGTCCACTTTCGCGCCTTGAGCGACTTTGAAGATTTCATCGCGAAGGGCTATCCCCATCGGGATTACGGCGGATTTCGTCTCGGCCCTTTGAAGTTGTTGCTCGACGGCTCGCTCGGGGGACGCACCGCGCGATTGAATTTCGATTATCACGATGCTCCCGGTCAGCGCGGAATGTTGGTCTATCCGGATGAAGTGTTGAAGCGATATTTTGATCTCGCTAACCTTGCCGGTATGGATTGCCATATTCATGCCATCGGTGATGGGGCGATCGATCAGTTCTTGCGGGTGATGCGCGCATCGATCAAGGATACGAAACGCACAGATCATCGCCACGCGATCATCCATGCCCAACTCGCGACGCGTGCGCAAATCAGCGAAATGCAAGCGCTCGGTGTCCACGCCATCGTGCAACCGATCTTCCTAGAAAGCGATATTGCGATGCTCGATGATCGGTTGGGTGCGAGAAAATCAGAAAGTTATTTATTTCGCACGATGGCGCAATCTGACATCAAGGTCGGAATGAGCACGGATGCGCCGGTTGAATCATTTTCGCCTTTCCACAATCTTTATGCCGCGATGACGCGTCAATCGGCTCGCGACCATCAATTGGGACCTCATTTACAGGAGGAGGCATTCACACTCGATGAAGCCCTGAGGTGTTATCAGGCACATAACCGTTATTTATTCCGTCAGGAACATGAGGCATTTGACAGTGAAATCACTTTGGATCGTCCTTTGTCGGATGATCCCGACGAGATCCGCCAAACACAGGTGATTGAAGTCCGGATCAAAGACGAAGTCGTATATCATCGATAAATCATTGCTGGATCGGAGGAAAGAAGATGCATCCTTGGAAACGCATGGATCCGTATGTTGTCCTCTCCATCTGCAACATGAAATTACGCAATTATTTTTCTTCATTGGAGGCCTTGTGCGAGGACGAGAACATCGATCCGAAGACGGTAGAAGCCATGTTACAGGCGATTGGCTATACGTATAACCCCCAACACAACCAGTTCATCGCTTCTCAATGACGAAGGCTCAGTAAAATTCTCAACTTTTTTTTCGTGAAGCGCTTGTAATGAAAGCGCTTTTTGTCTATACTCTACTCGTGGTATGACCACAAGAAGTGGAGGAACCCCAATGGCACAGATGAAAGAACCGAAAAACCTCTCGCCTCGAATCCAATGGTTACGGGATTATTACTTTGAGGGAGTGAAACGACCCTGGAACAATGAATATTCGTGTTTCACCACAGGAAAACCGTGGGATTTTCTGTTTGATGAAATCACTTATTATATCGTTCCCGAAACAATTCCCTTCTATCAAACATTTACCTCATCGACCTTGCAAAAAGCGAAAACCATTCCTTTGGCCGATGACTTCTTGC
>JAQVTV010000177.1 GCA_028699855.1 Candidatus Izemoplasmatales bacterium
ATGTTCAAGAGACCGGAAATTCATTCGAAGAAAACGCATTATTGAAGGCTCAAGCCTATGCTCACCTGGGATTACTGACTATCGGCGATGACTCCGGGCTTGAAGTTGCGGCATTGAACGGCCTTCCAGGCGTACATTCACGCCGTTTTTCTGATGAAGCCACCTATGAAGCGAATAACCGCTTGCTACTTGAGAAAATGAACGGCGTCAACCAACGCCAAGCACGATTTGTGTGCGTCATCGCGCTGTTCGAACCCGAACGCGGCATAATGACCTTTACGGGCATATGTGATGGGGAGATAGCTTTAAAGATGAGTCAGGAGAACGCTTTTGGTTATGACCCGCTTTTTTTTGTGCCCTCATACGGCAAATGTTTTTCACAGATGACCATGATAGAAAAAAATCGGATATCTCATCGGGGACAAGCGACCCGGAAATTATTACGATATCTGCAACAAACACGATGAAACTGATCGTCTTCAGCGATAATCATCGCGATCGTCTCGTCATCGACCGCATGCTTTCTCAGCATGCATATGATCATGCGATCTCTCTCGGCGACTCCGAAATGACAGAGGCAGAATTGGGCCGAAAAGGGATATTCGGAGTGCGCGGAAATTATCCATTTGAACCGGCTTTCCCCTATGAGTTGACCATGACGTTCGAAGGCATCCGGATCTTGTTCACGCATGGACATCTCCAAAGAGTCAAGTCCGGGTTGACAGGGCTCTATGAACATGCCCAGGCGGTCAATGCGCATCTGTGTTGCTTTGGTCATACGCATCAGCGAACGATCACGGAACTTCACGGCATCACGATGTTGAACCCGGGAAGCCTCGCATTTCCGAAAGGCCAGGTGGAGCGGACCTATGCGTGTATCACATGCTTAAAAACCCGTTTTTTCATTGACATCCATGACGTGGATCGCGGAGTCATCCTCACACATTATGAAAAAGATATTACCTCAGGTGAACCATTATGAGTGAACTCAATCAGCACATGGACAATGAACAGCTTGAAAGCGAGATGATTCAAGAATCATTTTCGCGTATCAATGCCGCACGAAAGGCACAAGATCAAGTGGGATTTCGGGATCGAGTTCTAGAAATGGCCACGTATTTCGACCAGCACGAACGCTTCGAACATGCCATCGGCATCCTCAAGGATGCCTTGAGGACGGAGTTGCTGGAAGAAAGCACTCACGCTTTGCCTGTCATCGACCGTCTCGTCGGATTGTTATTGAAGACAGAAGATTATGTAGCCCTGAACGAAGTCTTAAAGCTCCGCAAAAGTAAAATTCCGACGCATGGTTCACCCTATACTTTGCAAAAGTTTTATGAGGCTGTATGTCTTGAGGGGCTCGGCCATCACCATGAAGCGATCACATCTCTCAATGATATCGAAGACACTTTATCGAACACGAACCTCGCAAGCAAATATCTCAAGTTGACCATGCTTCATTTGAAAACCGATCAATATCCATTGGCGGAACAGATGTTTGCCAAAGCCTTGATCTTTGATTCTTCGGAGAATAACCCCATATTCAAGTTGATCCGTTCTGACCTCGCGTTCGCCCGGAATGAGTTCCTTGAAGCGATGAAGCACTATCAAGACTATTTCATTCAAGCTAAAGCCCGCAATCGCTATCTTGACCGATACATTGCCATTTGTACCCGTACAGGAGATTATGAGGAAGCGTTACGCTTCTACCATACGTACAAACAAGAAGTAGATCAACAGATATCCAAGCAAGCCAAAATTCGTTTCTATGAGGCGTCGCTGGATTTGCTTCAGGCGACCGAACATCTTACGGAGCATGACGAATGTTATCGGAAACTCGCATCGATCCAAAAAGACCACCACGAGCCTCTGGATTGGCCTGCAGCATATGCATCGATTGCTCCTTCCGCATTGCCGTATAATAAGCATCGCGACCCTCGCCGCATGGTGCTCGAGATGTTACGGAAAATCCATCATCAACTCATCAATGCCCGATGTGAGTTCATCTTTAGAGCAGAAGATCAATACGTCGTCCTGACGTATTGTGACGATCATTTGCAGCAGAAGATTCTCACGGATACCGAAGCATCACCGACTTTACTTCCCAAGATGCTCCACCATCAAGACTCCGACATGCTCATGCAAAATGAAGCCTTAGGCGATTATGTTGACCACTTGAACTTGAAGCCATACGCACAAACAGTCTTTGTGGTGATGGCTTCTGTCACATCTGTGACGTTCGCCCATGCGCATTTAGTGATCATCTCCGAACAAAACGACCACATTGCGCGGGATCGCAGCTTTTTGAATGTATCTGCACAATGGCTTGAAGCGCATCTTGATACGTATGTCCATGTCCATGAGGAGCGTGAACGCAACCGCTATCTGCTCGATGCTTTGGCACGGACCGAGACGGCCATAATCCGGATAGAAATGGGGATCATTCATTTTTTAACGCCACAGGCGCAAACGCTATTCGACGTTGAGCTTATCAGTATGCCATATGAAGCCTTGCAGGCACGCATGCCGGATACAGAAAAAGTCTTTATCGATGAACTCCATACGCGTCCATCGTGGTCTTTTCATTTGCTTTTGAGAAATGGAGCAACTCGAGAGATTCACGCACACATCTGGCAGGACGAGTTGGCATTGATGCTGATGTGCGCTGAGACTTCACATGGTGAAAGTCATTTTCCATCAAATCAACCCACGTCGATGCTCGAATCGATCCAGCCGATTCAAGACGTCTTCCGACAAAAAACATCCAACCATCCAGCCTTGGTCATAGCTCATTTTCCGGGAGTGGAAGAATATATGTCACAACGGGCTTTTTCTCTGAATGAAGCTTTCTATCACATGCTTCAAACGACAATTACTCAGAGTGCGAAGAAACATTATGAAGCGATCTACATCATCGATCCTGCACGTATCGCGATCGGCTTGAGCACAACAGATAAACGCGTGATTGAACGCGTGTCTTCTTCACTCATCCGATTGTGTGAATCTTTTCCCCATGGACTCAATCTGGATTCCCCACGCATATCCGTCATCACGCATCTGAACCAACTGTCGCAGGAGGCATTGGTAAAACGCGTCTATCAAATCGCATATGCGACAGATTCTGATGGCGATATGATCGAAAGCGACATGAAAACTGTAACGACTCGTGAAGCCTTATATTTCACGATCACCGAAAGTTTTCGCA
>JAQVTV010000178.1 GCA_028699855.1 Candidatus Izemoplasmatales bacterium
TTCCTTGACGCGCATGTCCGGTACCTTTTTGACGGTACGGTTTTCTGCCGCCTCCGGCAACTTCCGCGCGGGTCTTTGTTTTCGCGGTGCCTTGGCGCATGGCTGCTCTTTGCGCTTTGACAACGTCATATATAACTTGTTGGTTGGGTTCAACTCCGAATACTGATTCGGACAAGTTGATTTCACCAACCGACTCACCTGCTAGATTGTATAATGCTAATGTTGGCATAACGTTTCCTCCTTTCAGACACCCTACTACTTGGATTTCTTAACGGCATTCCTGATGATGACCAAGGACTTGTCCGGGCCGGGCACATTGCCCTTTATCAACAGGATGCTATTCTCGACGTCGCTTCTCACAACGATGAGATTTTGAATGGTCACCGTTTCATGCCCCATTCTTCCAGGCATTTTCTTGCCTTTGCGGATGCGGTTGGGCGCAATCACACCCATTGAGCCGACACCACGATGGTATTTGGATCCATGTGCCATGGGTCCGGTTGAAAAGTTATGGCGTTTGATGTTGCCTTGAAAACCTTTCCCTTTTGAAGTGCCTGTAACATCTACATAATCACCAGAAGCAAATATATCGCATTTGACCTCTTGGCCGACCGCATATTCCATCATGCCGGGAAGACGGATCTCTTTTACGTAGCGCTTAGGTGTCGTCTCGGCTTTCGCGAAATGGCCTTGCTCGGGTTTGTTGGCGAGTGTGGCCCGCTTATCCATAAAACCGAGTTGAACCGCTTCATATCCATCCGATTGGACATTTTTTGTTTGCAGAACGACATTGGGTGTCACTGCGATGACGGTGACAGGGATTAATCTTCCATCTTCATCGAATACTTGCGTCATTCCGACTTTTCTTCCTAAGATACCTTTTGCCATGAGTATTCCTCCTACACTGCCTTTCATTACTTGAGGACAATGTCAACGCCAGAAGGCAAATCGAGATGCATTAATGCATCGATTGTCTTTGCGGACGGATTGACAATGTCGATCAGACGCTTATGAGTGCGTCGCTCAAATTGTTCACGCGAGTCTTTGTTTACATGCGGGCTTCTAAGAATGGTAAAAATTTCCTTCTCTGTGGGTAAGGGGATGGGACCCGATACCGTCGCACCCGTTTTCTTGGCCGTATCAACGATTTTCTTCGCTGATTGGTCCAATAATCTGTGGTCATACGATTTAAGTCTGATTCTGATTACTTGGTTTGTCGCCATTATTGCTCCTCCATTTGCATATAATTTGGCTTATATACGGGCTCATTGTAAATTCCCTGACCTCCCACTTCGCGTCATAACAACGCCTATGTGTGTGTCAGCAACCTTACAAATCAACGCCTTCCTGTATTTCACAGGCCTTTAACATAATATCAAATAAAAACGCTGAATGCAAGCAATTTTTACCGGTTTTCAGCGTCTTTTTATCCTTAATATAATAATAAAAGGGCAAATATTCAATTATTTCCTTCTCTTTCTTCCGTCTCGTTCCAGAAAGCCTGAATCCGTGCTTGGATTTCTTCCGGCGTTTCGCAGTACCGGATATGACTCCATTCTTTGGGGAAAAGACTTTGATATTTGCGCGATCCAAAACGATCATCGACCAGAATGGCGACACCGCGGTCGGTTTCGGTGCGAATCAGACGGCCGACCGCCTGAATGACTTTATTGAGTCCGGGATATGTGTATGCGTAATCAAACCCGTTATGATAGGAATGGTCAAAATGAGACCGCAGAAGATTATTGAGGGGTGATAGAGCCGGGAGTCCGACGCCAATGATCATTACTCCGCTTAACATGTCGCCGATCAAATCGATCGATTCGCCGAACACTCCGCCCATCACAAAGAGACCTACTTGGGTTCGATGGGACCCGTTTCTGAACATCGTGATCGTATCGGCGCGGTCTTGGACCGTCATGTCCCGTGTCTGGATCAACATGTCCACATCCTCTTCGAATGTGAGTATGTCCGCCACCATTTTGAGATACTCATAAGAGGGGAAAAACAAGATGTAATTCCCTTTCTTTCCGGATACGAGCGTTTGGGCCAGAAGACACAGATCCGCCAAGGATTCTTTTCGATCGGCGTAGCGCGTCGATATCGTATCATTGCACAACAATAACAGATGTTTCTGACTGAAAGCCGAAGCCATCTTGACGTCTTGCCCGTGATTTTGCGTCAACAGATTCTTGTAGTACGTGATCGGCTCGAGGGTCGCGCTGAAAAACGTACACGCCTCAATCGACTCCTTGATTCGCTGGTGAATGTGTTTGGAAGCATCGAGACAACTGATCGAGGCAATCACGTCGCGCTCCCGTCTTTCCAACAAAAAACGACTGTCTTCATCAAAATATTCAGCGATTTTGACAAACTGCACCAAGGGAAAGTACGATTCCATCAATTGATTCCGATTCGGGATCTTAATCTCGCTCGCCAGTGCTTGATCCAGCTTATTCAACAATCGTTTCAAAAGCGTCAGCAAATAATCATTGATCTCATCATACGCGGTGAAGTCGACGTCAAGCAGTTCCAACTCGAACTCCTGAAACAAATCCTGAATCCTGGTGATTTCTCGTTTCACGCTGGGGCGTACCTTCACACACTGCGTCCACAACTCCTGAAAGAGTTTTTGCGACACGGATGCGCTGTACATATCGCGACTGCGTTGAACGAGATTATGAGCTTCATCCACCAATAAGATGATATCCGCGGCTTTCACCTCGAAATAACGGACGAGATGCACGCGGGGATCGAAGACATAGTTATAATCACATATCACGATATCCGCATAATTGGACAAATCCAAAGAAAACTCAAAGGGACAGACGCGATGTTTCTTGGCATAGGTCCGGATCACATCCTGAGAAAAAAGGGTCTCTCCCGTATAGATATCCCGGATGGCGTCATAGATGCGGTCATAATAGCCCTTGGCATATTTGCACACTTCCGGATCACAATCACGAACCGGCAGAAAACACATGTGGTCTTTCGCTGTTATTTCGCATGTTTTAGCGATTAACCCACATTCTTCCAATTGAGATACGGTCGCAAGTGCGATGGCTTTTCCCGCATTCTTCGCGGTCAAATAAAACACCTTTTCTCTTGGCTTTTTGATCGCCTTCAGTGATGAAAAAATCATCGCGATCGTTTTACCGATGCCCGTGGGAGCTCCTACATATAGAAT
>JAQVTV010000179.1 GCA_028699855.1 Candidatus Izemoplasmatales bacterium
GCATCGATCACGCCGACTTTCTTCCCCAGCGATGTCATGGCATAGGCAAGGTTCGCTGTGACGGATGATTTTCCGACGCCTCCTTTGCCTGAAATGATGCCGATGATGCGTACCGTCTTACTTAAAGCGGACGGACGGACTTGCTCGTATTCTACGAGCACACCTTTGAAACCCAAATCAAGTTTGATGACTTTGGCCAATTGTCTTGAAAGCTGGCTCGTGGTTTCGGTGTTCTTCTTGCCGACTTCGATGATGAGGACGACCGTATTTTTTTCTTCGTCGATGCCGATGTGTTTGATGGCGTTCAACTGAGCCAAATCTTGGCCGCGGGAAGGATCGACGAGGGTCTCGATCGCAGTTTTGATTTCTTGGATGGTCATGAGGATCAACTCGCTTTCACAGAATCATTCATTTCTATTATACTCGTTTTTAGGGATACATCCAGCAATATTACCTCGAAGATCGTAAATCGCTTTACACATACATGAAGCAACGCTATAATGATGATGAATAAGGGAGGCGATGATCGATGATTCGTTGGCTGTTGAAACGCTATGTGCCTTTGCCCAAAATAGGTGATGCCCAGCGTATCCTTTGCGTGGGTGCTCACCCCGACGACATTGAAGTCGGAGCGGGGGGAACAGTCGCGCATTTGACCCGAACGGGGAAGGAAGTATGGTTTCTGATTATCACCGATGGTGGCGCCGGCAGCAGCAATCCCGACCAATCACGCCAGGCACTTAAAGAGATCAGATCGCAAGAAAGTGCCCAAGCAGCAGCCCAACTCGGTGTGAAAAAGGTAATCGAACTCGGATTTCCCGATGCGGGCATATATGACAAATTCCAAGTGGCACAACAGATCGCCAAGGTCATCGTGTCCTTCGATCCCGATCTAATCATGAGTCCGGATCCCGGGTTGGCTTCGGAGTTTCATCCCGATCATATCATCGCCGGCGAAGCCGTCAAGATCGCACTGCTTTGGGCGGGATATCCGCTGGCCTATCGCCAGCAGGTCGGCGATATAACCGAGGTGCCTATAAACCATTTTCGACCTCGGACCAGCGCGTTTTTTTTCACCGCACGGGTGAATCAACGCATCCGTTTTTCTGCGGAAGACCGCCTGCGTCAAAGACAAGCGATCGAAGCGCACCAAAGCCAGTTCTCTGACAGGGGAGAACGAGAGATGATTGATCGTTATCAACGACTCCGGTCGATGGGGTTTTGGGATTTCGGAAAGGGCGGTACAGAAGGGTTTTTCGTGCTTGGTGGAGTGCATCAACACTGCTTTCCTGAAGTCAATCGCTATTAGTTGATACTTCTTGACTTTGCAAAAAAAACCAAGTATAATTGACTTGCTGCGCCGAGGTGGTATCATGAAATGGACGATTCAGGCGTTAAAAAAACGCCTCCACCAAAACACCGATTTTTCCTATCAGTGTGACTATCGTCAGTATCTTGACCCCCAAAGTGATTTGGTGGATGTGTCATTTGTTGAAGTCACAGGGAAATTCGGTTATATGGAAAACGAGGATCGCTTTGTATTCGATCTGCGCATTCAAGCGAATTTGACGATGCTCTGTGCTGTGACACTCGATGAAGTCGATGTTTCGCTTGATTTTGAGACGCGTTTGGAGTTCTCTTCCCGAGTGACGGATGACAATACGTTACCGATTGAGGGAATAACCATCGACTTGAATCCGTATGTTTGGGCAGAAATCCTGGTTGAGAAACCGATGCGCGTATTAGGACCGAACGCAGCATCCATCGATTTCAGCGGTTCAGACAATCCTGACGTTCAGGATGAGCCGATAGCCGATCATCCGTTCGCAGCACTTAAATCAACTAAATGAATGCATAGGAGGTGAAACCATGGCTGTACCATTCCGTAAAACAAGCAAATCTGTCAAACGCAAACGTCGGACCCATTTCAAATTGAACGCACCGACGATGGTGGTGTGCTCCAATTGTGGAGAATTGACTTTATCGCATCAAGTATGTAAGAAGTGCGGATTCTACAAAGGAAAACTCGTGAAAGAACCCAAACCCGAAAAAACCGAGAAAGAATAGAAAAGAAAAGAAGCGCTGAAGGTATCAGCGTTTTTCTTTTTCTCAAAGTCTCTTGTTATGGTATAATAGCACCGGTGATCATATTGGATAAGCATGTTTCGGTCTTGAGGGAAGAAGCCATATCATATTTGAATATTCGCCCGGAAGGCACTTATGTCGATATGACATTGGGTGGTGGTGGTCATAGTGCAGAAATCCTTAAGCGGTTGACTTCCGGAAGGTTGTTTGCATGTGACCAAGATCTATATGCGATCAAACGGGCGAAAGAAGTTCTCGAACCCAGTGAAAATGTCGTTTATATTCACGACAATTTTCGCCACATCCGTGATCAGTTGGCGCAGCATGATGTTCAGTCGGTCGATGGGTTTTTGTTTGATTTAGGCGTGTCTTCATTTCAATTTGATATTCCCGAACGGGGATTTTCGTACCAATTTGATGCACGGCTTGACATGCGAATGAATGAGGATTCGTCTTTGACAGCTTATGAGATAGTCAATACGTACAAGGAAAAAGCTTTGGCAGATGTGATGTTTCGCTATGGTGAAGAACCGTATGCGCGTATGATTGCCCGGAAGATTGTGGATCAAAGGCTGATCAGCCCGATTGAAACGACATTCGAGCTTGTGGACATCATCAAAACAGCACTTCCCACCAAAGTGCTCCGCCAAAAAGGACATCCGGCAAAGCGTGTTTTTCAAGCTTTGCGAATTGCGGTCAATGACGAATTGGGCGCACTCGAACAAGCGCTCAATGATGCCATCACGATGCTTCGACCCAAGGGACGTATCGTGACCATCACGTTCCACTCCTTGGAAGATCGCATATGTAAACATATTTTTCAGAAGTGGGCAACGATTGAACTACCCAAAAATGTAGCGATCATTTCTCATGAAAAGCCCATTCTGAACATTCTGACCAAACGGGTTGTAATACCATCCGAGGCGGAAATTCTCGCGAATAACCGTGCACATAGCGCGAAACTGAGAGCCGTGGAAAAAAGGGGTTAGGACAAGCGAATTTTATTGACACCACCCAGCCTTTATGGTATCATGATTTTGCGATTTTATGCAGGTATAGTTCAATGGTAGA
>JAQVTV010000180.1 GCA_028699855.1 Candidatus Izemoplasmatales bacterium
CCAGCTACAAAAAATCAGAACGCGCGCGCTTCATGACCATCACCAAGAACGTCACGAAGGAGCGGCGTCTGAATATGACCATTTATCACTTCTTGCATGAGGACGGGGTCTCTGTCCGTTACGGTGTATCCGTCAAGAAGGGGAAGCATTGGGCCATGGAGCAACTTCATTCTTTTGATGATGTGTCTGATGATAAGCTTCCAGGCTTGTCTGCTGATGCCATTAAGCGCATCAAGGGGCTCGCCGGATACACACTTCAAAACAAGCGCATCACCACCAAGACGCCTGCGAATGTGTTGGTCGAAGCGTATAGCGGCATTCTGATCGAGCATCTCGATTCACTGACCGCATATGCCATTTCCGAAGAAAAAGGGAACTGATCTCAGTTCCCTTTCAATTATGATCCAAATAGACGCGATCGATGACGCTCAAGTAGTCAAGACGCTTCACATATGCTTCCTTGAGTTCGTGGCCATAGGTTTCAAATTCTTCAAGCGTAATCGATCTGCGGCCTGTTTCTCCGCGATGATAGAAGGTTTGAACATGTGATCCATCCAGTAGGAATGTCCGATTGAGGAGACTGAAGTGGACGATGATGAATCCGATGCCACCGTGTTTTCGGATATGTTCGAGGTGCATGACTTGATGTTCGTGGAGATTTTTGAGCGGGAACGAGGTTTTCGTTCGTGTTTCTTTCGCTTCGAAGTCGATGTATTTGCCCTTGTAGATTCCATTGTAATCCGTCGTGGAAGGAATTTTGTAGTATGCCTCGCTGATCTTCGCAGCACTGCGGCGTTCATAATCGACCTTCACGACTTGGATGGGAATCGGTTTCTTGTAGATGTAGGCGATGTCGTTTGAGGCATAATAGGCATTGGTGTCGTTGATGGCTTGCTCCAAATCCATGCCGCGATTGGAAGCGGATATCTGATTGTTGTTGCTTCGAGTCTTGCGAATGGGATAATTCATCATATTTTCACCTTACGTCTATTGTACCATAGATGACAAATGGTTTTGTACTCAAACATATGAAAAAACCAACAGGCAGTCGCTGCATTTGTCGAATCCATTGCTAAAAAGCCGTGGTCTCTGTTATAATATGTGTGCATATGTCCAGAAAGTGAAAGGAGCCTTTATGAGTCAAATCAAATTTTTTGCCTTAGGCGGATTGGGAGAGAACGGAAAGAATCTTTACTGCCTTGAAATAAATCGTAGGATCGTCATCATGGATGCCGGTTTGAAACACCCTTCAGGGGAATTGCTCGGCGTTGATGCGATTATCCCTGATTTTAGTTATCTCGATTCGCGCAAGAAGGATATCGTTGGTATATTCATATCTCATGCGCACGACAAGCAGATTGGCGCGATTCCGATGCTTTTATCACAGATGGCCATTCCGGTTCATGGAACGAATTTTGCGATTGCCGTATGTAAGGATTTATTGCGCGAGCACAAGATGAATCCGGATCAGTTCGATTTTCGTGTCATCACTTATCAGGACGTATTGGACTTCAAGGATTTCAAGATCGAATATTTTCAAACGACTCATTCGATTCCTGAGGCTTCCGGAATCGCCGTTCATACCGAAGATGGCATCATTGTGTATGCCACGGATATCACCTTCGACCAAAATGTCGGCCCGAACTATCAGACAGATTTCCTGAAACTTGCCAAACTCAGTGAAAAGGGAGTCTTGGCACTGCTGAGTGAATCCGCAGGTGCGATGTCTGTGGGCCATTCGACAACCGATTTCAATCTCACCTACCTTATCCGCAATACATTTGAACGCGCGCCACACCGCATCATCGTGGCCATGTATTCGACGGAATTGTCCAATATCCAACGCGTTGTCAACGAAGCCTTACGCGCAGGAAAACGGATTTCCATCATTGGTCGTAAGGCCCAAAGACTCGTTGACATCGGCGAAAAAATGGGTTACATCCAAATCCCGCAGGAATCGCTTCTCAGTCTCAAGTTTATCGATGAGACGAATGACAATCGCTTCTCTGACGTCGTCTTTCTTGTCACTGGTGAACGTCACGAGCCATTCTTCATGTTGCAACGGATGGTAAAGGGATATGATCGTCTCGTCCACCTTGTCAGCGAGGACACGGTTATGATGATGTGTCCGCCGGTCATCGGAACGGAGAAGATCGCCGCAAAAACGTACGACACCTTGATGCGATTGGGCTGTTCGCTGGTCCGGATCGATAAAAAGCAACTATCTTTTTTCCACGCTTCAAGCGAAGATTTGAAATTACTATACCACCTGCTCAAACCGAACTTCATCGTCCCGATTAATGGGGAATATCGCCACCAACTCGCGCAACACAAACTGGCGACAGAAGTGGGATATCCCGAAGAGCGGATTATCATGCTCGATAATGGAGAGGTCATCACTTTCAAAGATGGCGTGCTCGAACGCCAACACGATACGGTGATGAACGGTTCGATTCTGGTTGATGGCAATTTCGAGACCGATATCAACGACCAGGTCTTGAAGGAACGCGAGTTATTGAGCGATGACGGCTTTCTTATGATTATCGCCAATATCGATGCCAGAGAACGCTTGATGCTCAACAAACCGGAAATCGTCAGCCGTGGCTTCATATATATGCGCGATAACGAAGAAGTCGTCAAGCAAATAGAAGCGATATATTCCCGATTGACAGAAAAACAGTTCGCGCAAAAAACCATTGATTGGCGGGTATACAAGGAATCCATTCGCTTTGAGGTCCAAAAATACTTGTATGGAGAGACCAAACGCAAACCGATTGTCATCCCCGTGATCATCGATACCCAAAGCGATAAACTATGTCAAGTATTGTAAACACAAGGCGGATCTAATGGTCCGCCTTGTGTTTTGCCTTGAGGATTTTCTCGATGTGTTGATATTGTTCCTGAAACGCTTTTTCTAGTTTGGTGTGATCTTGTGGTTCATAGTAGATCACATCTTTGAGTTCGTTGGGAAGGTATTGCTGGGCGACGATGTGTTCGGTGAAATCATGGGCATAGAGATAGGGTTTTTTCTCGTCGTAGGTGTGGTTATTGATGAGGTGAGAGGGAACTTGATAGGTTTTGCCTTGTTCAACATCAGCGATGGCCTTTTGAACAGCAAGATGGGCACTGTTCGATTTCGGCGAGAGACACATCT
>JAQVTV010000181.1 GCA_028699855.1 Candidatus Izemoplasmatales bacterium
TTCTCCATAGCCAACAATTGCGCCCGAATCAACCTTTAAACGTCCAGCGCCGATCGCAGCAGGAGCGCCTACCAATGTTCTCCAAAGGTTGGCGTCATACCCCGAACGAAGCGGGTCAACCATATCGAGCGTGTCAATCGTGATCAATTCAAAATCCTCGATATCCAGAATCAAGATTGCGCGCAACACCGCTTTCAATTCCAGCACATCAATCCATTCCATCTGATCAATGGAATCCATAATCCTTACGGGCGTCTCATCAACGGCGAAGTACGGAATCGTCAGCACCGCTGACTCACCCGAAGACATATCAATCAGGAAGTGTGACAATGTCGCATGGATAATCAGCGAATCAAAGATCAGATTGGCCTTTTCCTCATCCAACACGGTCGGATCATCTTCCAACGCGAGATTGCCCAATATATCCGGTCCCAACTCCAGACCGTCAAAAGTAGTGAGTCCCAATGTGGATACTGCGATGAAGACTGCACGGATTTCATCTTCGGTGACGATGGTCACTTCTTCTGCCGAAACAAGGATTATCTCGGTAGCCGCACTCGGTATCGTCAGCATATCCCCGCCCATCTCATAAATCATTTTTCCAGCGGTAGCTGCGATAATCTTTGATGCCAATAAAATGGTGATGTTGTTTTCATCCTCAGCGAGTTCAAGAAGCTTGGCCTCGCTGAAATCGGGATTTTCAATGTCATCGATCCCCAGGATGGATGCGGCGAGAAACATGTTGCTGATTTCGGTCTTGGCGACGACGAACACATCTTGTTGATTCACTTGAACTGCGATGCGCACTGCCGTATCATCGGGTATCACCAAAAACTCTTCACCCATGGAGATGAGCATTTTGCCAACCGTCGCAGCGATAATATCGGATAGAAGCAACGTGTCGATGTCTTCACTGGTGATCGTGAAGATTTTGCCGATGTCGAAACCCGTGGTGAGACATTGTTCATCGTCCTCGTCGCACGCGAGTTCCGTGGCCACGAGACGTAGTGCGCCCACGGCGTTCACCAATTCAGTCTTATAGATTAATCCTTCAAGGTCATATACCGAATCCGGTACGACGAGTTCAAAACCGCCAAAATCCTGTTCCAACAGGAGTGCGGTCAAACTCGCAATCATGATTTTTGATTCAAATAACGCGTCAATGGCGTCATCGCTCAAAAGCGCGATATCATTGATCGTCAGATGATTGAAGTCGAGTTGCGCGGCAATCACGGTCATAGAATTGATTGCTTGCAGGATGTTGCGCAGCTCACCACTCAATATCAAGACTCCGTCATCATTGTATTCATCGAGCCAAATGATACCTTCGGGAATCCGCAAGAATGACATGATTTCGGGGTCAAGGAAATTTCCTGCGCCTTGAAGGATGTTGATCAAGGCGTATGTGATCAATTTCGACTCGAGCAGAACGACGAAATCGAGTTGTGCCAGCGCTTGGATGATTACCATGGGATCTTGAGACTGGATTTGCGCATAGGTGATCTGTGTATCGAGAATCGCACCGATGATTTCCCCGATGGCGATGAGTTCGTCGCCCCAATCCAATCCGGCCGGAACCGTGATGATTGCGGATATATCTTCACCCATTTCGTTCATCAGAGGTTCAACGGCGACATAAGCTCCCAGCGTTACCAGACGTGATTGTCCGAGACCATTGAAGATTTCGCGTACATCATCCCCATCAAAGACCATAGTTTCAAAATTGGGCTCTTCTTCAAGCAAGCCCGCTTGATTCACAAACTCGAAGACGATCGCAGCCACTTCACCGATCTGAGCGATTTCTTCTGCCCAAGGGATCTCATAGAGTTCATCGACAGTAATCGGCAAAGTCACTTCAAACATCTCGCTGCCGATTTCAACACCGAGTGGCAAAATCGAAGTGAAGAGTTTTGAGGAAGACAAAGTTGAAAAGACATGAGCGATTTCATCTCCCGTGATGTCAGAGATATTGCTGGAGTGCATGAAGGGAGAGTTCAGAACGGCTCCTGCCAAGCTGGCAAAGACAGACAGTTCTTCACGAATCGCGATTGTGGTCTCATCATACGGGATGGACAGTACGGAGTCAAACAAGTAGAGGTTGAGAGGCAACGATTGATTCTCTCCTTGTGAGATCTCAATCATGCTTGCGCCCGAAACGATCACGTTTTGATTATACGAATCGACCATGCTTTCAAGCAAAGCGACGGCGTCCTGGAGCATAGGCAACGGATCGGTGGGATTGTCCAAGGGTATCACGGAGCGCGATGCCTGAAATACGTCGTCTTGACGCGGAAATTCAAAGACGACCTGCTCCGGCTGATCATCTGGGGCAAACACGAGCAGACTCTCGGAAATGCTCATGATGCCGCCAAAGATAATGATCGTGACATAGACGCTGAGTACGGCTCCGAATAAACCGAATACAGCACCGAGCCCCCGATTTTTCGAGCGGTACTTGCGTTCGCTCTTCTTGGTGCGGAAGAAAATCATTTTAATGATCCAGAAAACCAATCGATAGATGATCTGGATAACCGTGAAATACAAAAGCGTATAGACCAGTTTCAAGGCAAACAAAGCGATGCCGGTACAAAATACGAGGAGATTTTCATTGCCCACAGATGCGCCGAGCACATCACCGAGAAAGATCTCGAGCAACACGGGGAGCGACTCAGAGAGATTCTGAGCCGATGCGAGACGCGGATCGATGTTTGCGAGCAAGCCACCTAAAAACGGCATGTTCAGTGTCCATAACCAGTTGACGACCAATTCAATCGTGACAAAGAATATGATGAAAAAGATCACGGTCACGATGAACGAATAAAGGGCATTCTTAAAACCCCTCAGAAATCCGAACAAAATTCCGAGTCCCAATATCGAAAAAAAGAGGATATTGAAGTATAGTGTGAAATCCATCGTACTGATATCGGGTAAATTCATGTTATGTTCCCACCTTTATATCGAGATTGGTTTGTCAAAAAAGTTATGATATATTATATAACATTACGCGCGCGTTTCATATAAAACAAATAAAAATAATGTACAATCGCTGACGAATACCCACAAAAAGATGTATAATATGCATGATAGGGGTGGATGTGATGCGAAAGAAAGTTCGTTGGATATGGATATGTGTCGCCTTCAT
>JAQVTV010000182.1 GCA_028699855.1 Candidatus Izemoplasmatales bacterium
TGTTTTGGTGGGCTTCACAATGCTTTCCTTCTTGGTTCTATAATAGGATGGGCTAAATGCCTTCCCAAGGATTTTTACACGAAAAAGAAGGAATCTTCAACTTTGGGTAAAGGGACACAGATTTTTTCTAGGGTGCATTAAAAATAGATGGGTCGCTAAAACATCCCAAATAGGTCTTTTAACACATATGAGAAGCATCGTTTTGATAATGATATGATCAGATGTTATTGGACAAAAAAGGAACTGTGTTCAGTCACGTCTTTTTTTGCACTACTGTTTTGTTCTGCAAGCTTCAATCCCGTCTAAACGGGTTGTATCAAGAAAAATGGATTCAGTGAGTATTCAACGAATGCGGGAATGGTTTGTATAAAGAATTCAGATATCGGTTATGATATTTCATGAGAAATGATAAAATACTCCATAGAGCTTATCAAGGAAGAAGGTGTAACCTTTGAATCTAAATAAGTCAGATTGGGCAAAAGAAGATGGGGATGCATTTCGTGCGCATATAAAAACATATGCCCAACATGAAAAAATCCATTGGGCCAGAAAAATTTTAAATACAAGTCTTGAGTTATATGCCATCCCAACACCCAAAATGAAAGCCATAGCAGAAGAGATACGATGCGGGAACGTCAAGTCATTCCTAGATTTAAAACTCTTTTGTTCTTATGAGTCAATCGCCATCTATGGCATGCTTCTGACAAAACTAGAACCTTTAAGTCTCACGGTATCCTATCTTGATGTATATAAGGACGTCATGGAAAACTGGGCACATGTCGACTTGCTTAGTTTTCATATCACACAAGATAATAAGGGAGATTTCTTAGAATTGTCACATCGGTATCTTCAAAGCGACAAAGCGTTTGTGAGAAGACTGGGGCTCATGATTCTTTTCCAAATGCTTGATGATCAAACGGTTTTACCCATTGTCTATCATAGCATTTTGAAACTTGAAGAGGAAAACGCGTATTATGTCATCATGATGGCCGGGTGGCTTTTATCCGAATGTGTCATCAAATATAAAGATCAAACATTGGATTTTATTGTAAACGCCACAACCTTAAATCATAAGATTGTGAATAAATGCGTCCAGAAATGTAGAGAAAGCAGAAGATTGACCGTCGAAGAGAAAGATGAACTGATCCAATACAAGAAAAAATAAAGAAAGATTCACTTGTTTGTTTTGTGAGCATTGAACCAAGCTATTGGTAATCATATTATTAGGAGGGATACATCATGAAGAGCGATAGGACTTTTCGCGTTGCCTTGTTGCAACTTGAAAATAGAGTGGGTCAGAACAATCATACCTTTCAGCAAGCAGAAGCCATGATTGAAAGACATATCAAAGAGCCATACGATTTCGTCTTTCTCCCCGAACTTGCTCCAGCCGGATATGCGGCTAATGCTGACGTTTGGAACCACAAGGAACACATGGATGGGCCGAGTATGCAATGGGCCCGGGCTATCGCAATGAAATATGGCATCCATTTGGGGTTCGGTTTCATTGAGCATCACAAAAAACATGTGTTCAACAGTTATGCCATCGTTGATTCAAAGGGTATTCTTTGTGGCGTAGTCAGAAAACAGTTTTCGGAATATTATGTTTTCCGGTCATTCAAAGGGCCGAAATATATAGACACGACGCTTGCAAGAGTAGGTATTGCCATATGTGCCGATAGTCATCAAATCAAAGTGTTCAAAGAGATATCAAAACATCAAGTCGATTTTGTCGTGCTGCCTCATGCTTGGCCGGTGGCAAGCGCCATTAACGCGATGATCACAAAAGAAGACGTCGACAATGCCATGCATTTACTCGACACATATCCTTTTGTGTATTCCACACATTTGAGAATCCCTACACTTTTCGTCAACGCAGTAGGGAAGATGCAACCGATGGTTGGATTACTGGGAAAGCTGATGACTGCGGATGCTTTCTCTTTCAAGGGGCATTCCAAAATCATATCATATGACAATCATGTTGTAGCCGAAGCGGGAGCGGATGAGGAAATCATATCCGGAACGATTACAATGAATCATCCATTGAAGACGGTGAGTCAACCAAAAGTATATTCTAAAGGATGGCTTCATCACGGGTCTTTCATGTTAAGGCGCATCCTCATGCCCGTGGACGGCTTGTTGGGAAGAATATACTACATTTTCTCTGGAAAAAGAAGAAATCAGTGAAGATATTTTTCACTTTTAGCTTTCACTTGATGCAAGTACAACGAGATACAATTGTTTTATGAAAGGACAATCATCCGGATGGCGCTCATTCGGGAATGATACGGGGAACGGACGTATGATAAATGATGAATGGTTTGACGGAAGAGATAAAGATGGTCATCTTATAGGAATTGATCTTAAACGTGGCGAGATGATTCCCAATCATGTCTATCACATCGTTGTTGAAGTATATATTGTCAATCAAAACAACGAAGTGTTAACAACTAAGCGGGCTGAAGAAAAACCTTTAGGGGGCCTGTGGGAAGTGACTGCGGGATCGGTTTTGAAAGGTGAATGCGAAATCGATGCCGCTATAAGAGAAACAAAAGAGGAGACGGGATTAGTTGCACAAGAGGGCGAGATTCGACAGATCTATACCCATGTCAGCCATCCCGCCATCATCAAAGGCTATGTACTGAAAAAAACGTTCGCACCCGAAGACGTTGTATTGCAACGCGGAGAAACGATTGATTTCAGGCTCGTTCCACTTGCTCAATGGCCAGACTTCATGGCAAGTGCAGAATTTGCAGAACCGATTTACACACGTTTCAAGCATTATGAATCATGCATCATTGAAGCGCTTCAAGGTCCAGACTGGAAGACCCAAGAAAAACTCGCGCAATCATTATCAGCAAATGATATCAGATTGATTCGTCATTTGCCATTCTTGCTTCAAGACCTAGACGAACTTGGAGCCTCTCCACAAGATATCGAGATATTGATCAAACGACATGTATTTCATCAAAACCCGCTTAATATCTTAGAACTCGCTTGTGGCAAGGGCATTGTTGCCATGCATCTTGCAAAGTCATTTGGTGCGAAGATTGAAGCCTATGATTTAATGCAGGTATTTGTTGATGAAGCCGTCAAAAAAGCGAAGCAAGAACGACTTTCACACCTGGTCT
>JAQVTV010000183.1 GCA_028699855.1 Candidatus Izemoplasmatales bacterium
GAATCGCGGAACAGAAAGGGTTCGACATCTTGCTTCCCGCGCTTGAAGAAGTATTGCAGGACCCGAATATACAATTCGTCCTGCTCGGCCAAGGCGAAGCGCGCTATGTGGATCGTTTGACGGATCTCGCGCGGCGGTATCCTCAACAAGTCAAATTGAATCTGGGATATTACGCAACCGAACCCAACTATATCTATGCGGGAGCCGATGCCTTGCTGATGCCTTCGCGCTATGAACCCTGCGGTACGAGTCAGATGATCGCCCTCAGGTATGGGACCATCCCGATTGTCCGCCAGACAGGAGGATTGAATGATACGATCGAGCCATTCGATTCGATCACGAAACGGGGGAACGGATTCAAGTTTTACAACTATGATGCGCGCGACCTCATCTTTCAGATCCGGCAAGCGTGCCGAATCTTCCGTGAAGACAAAGAGGATTGGCAACAAGCCATCATCAATGCGATGAACACGCGCTTCTGGCTGAAAGACAGCGCAAAGAAATACCAAGAGCTCTATCAATTGATGCGCACTTAGTCCATCGTGGAAACGGTACCTTATTTCAGAGCGCGTTGATATCGAACAATCTATGCTATAATTCTTTTGAGGTGATGGTAGATTGAATACTCCTTTTCATTCGAAACACGCATTTATCAAGACATTTTCTGAACGGCTAGAATCGACGTATCTCAAGACGATCGAATCTTCGAGCGTCCGTGAACGTTTCAATATTCTTGGGACATTGGTACGAGAAGAAATCGCAAAGAGTTGGATGAATACCCAAAAATATGTCGATCAGAAGCAGCCACGTCAGGTCCATTATTTTTCTATGGAGTTCTTGCTGGGCCGTTTATTGACGAACAGCTTGATGAGTTTGGGCGTGCGTGATGTGGTGGAAGCGGCTTTCAAAGATTATGGGATTGATCTGACAGAAATGGAATCCTATGAAGCGGATCCCGGACTCGGAACCGGAGGACTTGGCCGTTTGGCGGCGTGCTATCTGGATTCGATGTCCGCGATCGGCGTTTTCGGTATCGGACATTGCATCCGTTATCGATATGGATTGTTCCGACAGAAGATCAAGAACGGATATCAGGAAGAGCGTCCGGACAACTGGCTCAGCGATGGCTCGGTATGGGAAATCAGACGCGAAGAAGAAGCCGAAGATATCCCGTTTAACGGTTATGTGGTCTATGACCACAAAATGAATTATGTTCCGAGTGAGTTCATCCGCGCGGTTCCCTATGACATCCCCATTATCGGTGCCGGAAACGGTGTTGTCAATTATTTGAGACTATGGAACGCGGAACCTTCGCGCAAGTATCCCAAGCACATATCTCCATTCGCATATGAACAGGAGTTGCAAAACATATCCGGTTTTCTTTATCCCGACGATACGACTGATGCCGGCAAACGTCTGAGACTGATGCAACAGTATTTTTTCGCGTCAGCTGGCGTGAAGAGCGTGTGCCGCAAACACAAAGCGGCATTCCACACTTTGAGCAACCTTGCCCAATACCACGTGTTTCACATCAATGACACCCACCCCACCTTCGTGATTCCCGAACTGATGCGGATCCTGCTCGATGAAGAAAACATGGGATGGGATGAAGCATGGGGGATCGTGACAAATAGCGTGGCCTATACGAACCATACGATTTTGGCTGAGGCTCTGGAAAAATGGCCGATACCGATCATCCAGCCCCTGCTTCCGAGAATCTATCAGTTGATTGAAGAAATCAACCGCCGTTTCTGTAATCAGTTGCTGGAAATCCACGGTCATCAAAAGTTGGATTGGATTCAACGGATGGCAATCATTCAGCGCGGCATGGTTCACATGGCACATCTGTGCGTGGTGTCGAGTTATTCGGTCAACGGAGTCGCGAAACTTCACACGCAGATTCTTAAAGATATCGAGATGCGCGATTTTCACCAGATATTCCCAGATAAGTTCAAAAATGTCACCAATGGCATCACCCATCGCCGATGGTTGCTTTATGCCAATCCGGAACTCGCTGACATCCTGGATCGGACAATCGGGAAGGATTATCGCAACTTCCCGGAGAAATTAAGCGATTTTGCCCGTTATCAGGACGACACCGACATCCAGAATCAGATTTTGCACATGAAACTGAAGAAAAAACAGTCTTTGGCTGAGCGCATCAAACAAGAGCAAAATATTGATATTGATCCCACTTCGATATTCGATATTCAAGTCAAACGACTTCACGAATATAAACGCCAACTCATGAACGCGTTGAATATCATGGATATCTATCACCGCCTGAAGACGGATGCCGCTTTCAAAGAAGAATATGTACCCCACACATTCATTTTCGGGGCGAAAGCGGCTGCGACATACTACTTCGCCAAGAAAGTCATCAAACTCATCAACACGTTACAGACCAAGATCAATCAAGATCCGGACACCAACGCTCATCTGAAAGTCGTATTCGTGGAAAACTATAATGTCTCGTATGCCGAGGTGATCATGCCCGCTTGTGATTTGAGCGAGCAAATCTCCACCGCATCCAAAGAAGCCTCCGGCACCGGGAATATGAAGTTTATGATGAACGGAGCATTGACGATCGGGACCGAAGACGGTGCGAATGTGGAAATTCATGAACTTGTCGGCGATGATCACATCTTCATTTTCGGGATGAACGCCGAAGAAGTCACGACGACGACGCAAGGCAAAACCTATGTCCCGAAGGACTTGTATGATCATGAAGAACGGATTCGTCGCATCCTCGATCAACTCATCAACGGATTTTTCACTGAAGTGGACAGAAATGAATTCCGAGAGATTTTCGACAAACTCGTCTTTGAAGATCCCTATTACGTTCTCAAAGACTTTCACGCCTATCAGAAGGCGCATCTGATTGCGAACGAACGCTATCGAGATCATCGCGCCTGGGCGCGGTCCATGATCATGAATATCGCTATGAGCGGCGTGTTTTCATCCGATCGCTCCATTCGCGATTATTGCAAGACGATTTGGCAGATCGATCCGATTGGAAAACTTCAATGATGTCTCGATCGAAACCGTGGGTGGATCTCAGTCGTGTTATGAACCCGTCGATGCCATCCTATCCGGGCGACGCGCCCTT
>JAQVTV010000184.1 GCA_028699855.1 Candidatus Izemoplasmatales bacterium
GCGCTCTTTCATCTCTGCTTCGGAGGCATCGCCACGGATGTACATCGGTTCGCTGATGATTTGATAGATATTGAACCGGGGATTGAGCGATGAATAGGGGTCTTGGAATATCATTTGCATATCTCTACGCGTCTCTTTGAAATCATTGCGTGAGAGTTCGAACAAGTTTTTTCCTTTGAAAATGACTTTGCCACCTGTCGGTTTGACCATCCCGATCATCGCGTTCGCAAGCGTACTCTTGCCACAGCCGGATTCACCGACAATGCCAAAAGTTTCTCCGCTTTGGATTTCCAGCGACACATCGGTCACCGCTTGGATTTTGCGCTTTTTTTGAAAGGGAAGGGGGTTCTTCACCGGGAAATCGACACTGAGATTCTCGATGACCATGATGGGATTTTGCGGATGTAGGTTTTCCATATTATTTCTTCCCTCCCAGATTCAGCGGGTGAAAACAACGAACTTCACGCTGGTGATCGATTTTTTCCAGAGGTGGCATTTTTTCTGAACATTCTTTCGTCGCATATCGGCATCGCGGATGAAAATAGCACCCCTTCGGCTTGAACATCGGATGAGGAACGGAATCCGGGATTTGAATGAAGTGATGATGTTCATCACTCAGCCGTGGTACAGATCCCAATAAACCTTCGGTATACGGATGATGCGGTCGAGTGAACAAGTCGCGTTTCGAAGCTTTCTCCACGATTTTTCCTGAATACATCACATAGACCGTGTCGGCCATGTTTGCGACAACTGAAAGGTCATGGGTAATCAATAGCAAGGATACCTTATGCTTCTTTTGCATGTCGGACAGCACATTGAGGACTTGCGCTTGGATCGTCACGTCCAGCGCGGTCGTCGGTTCGTCGGCGATAATCAGTTTCGGCATACAGGCAAAAGCCATCGCAATCAGTACGCGTTGGCGCATGCCGCCCGAAAGTTGGTGCGGAAAGCTGTTCGCGCGTGATTTCGCTTCCGGAACGCCGACGAGTTCAAGCGCTCTGACGGTAAGCCTTCGTGCTTCACTTCTAGACATCTTGTTATGACGCAGATAGATTTCATCAATCTGCTTGCCGATAGTCATCACGGGGTTCAGGGCAGTCATCGCATCTTGGAAAATCATCGAGAGCGTCTTGCCCCTGAGCTCTTGCATTTTTCCATCCGAGTAATCCTTGAGCTCTTCGTCATCGAGTTTCAATTCATCTACGCGAATCAAGGCTGGTGGCGTATTGAGCAACTTCATGATTGCGAGTGAAGTCACGCTTTTTCCGCATCCGGATTCACCCACCAACGCCACGCATTCACCCTTGAGGATATCGAGATCGATGCCTTCGACCGCACTGATGATTCCTTCACCGGCGGGGAAAATGACTTTGAGGTTGCGCAGTTTCAGCATGAGTTCATTCATACACGCTCACCTTCTTTCGTCGTTTGAATCCCGAGGATCGCCTTTTCATCCATGCCAGCAAACACTTCATCGAGGTACTGATTGTTCAAGTTTTTGAAGATTTTATAGATGTTGCTCGATTGCTTCATTCTCGGGTTGAGGACTTCTTCCATCACGAGACCGATCCGCATGAATGAAAAGACAGAAAGGAAAATACCGATACCCGGTGCGATGATCCACCACCAATGGCCAAAGAGCAACGCGCCGCCGCTTTGTGCCTCAGCAAGCATTTTCCCCCAACTGATGGCCGTGGGATCACCTAGACCCAGAAAGCTCAGTCCAGCTTCAGCGACCATGATTCCAGCGCAAGTCAATGCTGTATTCATGATAATCAAATGCGATACTCCCGGAAGAATATGTTTGATCATGATATGCCAACGGCTTGCGCCTGCCAACTCCGCGGCCTTCACGTAATTAGCGTTTTTCAGAACAAGCACCAAAGAACGGATGACCCGCGCCATACCAGTCCAACCGAATAGGACGAAAATGAAGATAATCATCAGATAACTCTTCCCGAAAAGGTTGGTCAAGACAATCGTCAAAGGCAAAGTCGGGATGACGAGCATGACATCCACCGTCCGCATGATCAACGTATCAGGGATCCCGCCGACATACCCTGCGATGATGCCCATGATAGCGCCTAAAAATGCGAGTGTGATTCCGGTGATCAAACCGACGGCCAACGAGACTCTCGTGCCATAGATCAACATGCTGAAGATATCTTGACCCGTTGTGATCGTCGTGCCCAGCAAATGGTTCCATGAAGGTGAAAGTCCTTTTTGCGCTCTTTGGGTCACATCATAGGGATCGAATGGTGCGATGAGCGGGGCGAATACTGCCGAGACAATCAAAATCGTTACGATGATCAAGCCGATACGGCCTTTGGGATGACGCCAGAGTTTGGCGATGAATCTCCCCACACCTTTAAAGATGGCGATGATTTTCTTACCAATCGTAATACCGATTTTCTTCATCTTAATCTTCATCGTCTCTCACCTACCGTAACCCGCGGATCAAGGAGACTGTAACATAATTCTGTGACGAGGTTCGCGACAATCGCGAAAGCGGACATAAAGAGCATAACTCCCATCATCAACGGATAGTCATTGGTATTGTTTGCATTGAGAAACAAGGTGCCCATCCCGTTCCAGTTGAAGATCTGCTCGATGATGACCGCACCGCCAATCAGTCCGGAAATAGACATGCCGAGCGATGTGACGATTGGAAGCATCGCGTTTCTGAGCGTGTGTTTAAAGATCACTTGGTTACGTGACAATCCTTTTGCGCGCGCAGTGAGAATAAAGTCTTCGTTGGTGACCGCGATGACAGCGTTCCGGGTACCTTGGCCATAGCCGATGATTCCGCCAATGGACATGGAAATGATCGGTAACGCGGCGTTATACATCACCACTTTGATGGATTCCCAACTCCAATCGAACTGAGACACCATGTTGGGGTTCGTATAAGCGGGAAATAATTCCTTTTCGAATCCCAGATAGAATGACAAGATTAAAGCGATAAAGAAGGCGGGCAAAGCCGTCGATATCGTCGATAAATTGAGCAAGGTCGTGTCTTGCCATCTCCCCCGCTTCCATGCGGCGATCGTTCCGATGATCAAGCCGATGAACAAGCTGATGATGAGGTTCGTCACCGATAGGAC
>JAQVTV010000185.1 GCA_028699855.1 Candidatus Izemoplasmatales bacterium
TATCCGGGAACCCAGCCAATCACCCGTAATATCACTGTGTATCATGAAGTGAAATCTATTGCGGATTTTCTGGCGATCAAAGAAGATTTGGCAGGGTATTACATGATGACAGCGGACATTGATTACGCCGGCGAGCCACTCGACACCATCGCGCATTATTCAGATGGCTATACTTCGAGTGAAAACGGCTTTTCAGGTGTTTTCGATGGCAATGGCCACACCATCAGCAATTTCTACGCATACTATTCCACCAATCCTTCAATCGTTGCCAACTCATCTCCATTTGGCTTGATCGCGTCTCAAGGTGTCGTTCGCAACACGAATTTTGTCGGCGTGACAATCAAAACGCGAATCGCGGCTGGAATCTCGACGATCAATTACGGTCTAATCGAGAACTGCTTCGCGCAAGTGTATGTGACGTATGAGACCACTTCGGATCATAACAATCCGATGGGCGGCTTAGTATCGAAGAATTACGGCGTGATTCGTCATTCCATCGCCGTGGTCGACGTGAAATCCGGTATTTCCGATATCAATATCGGTGGTGTCGTCGGCAGAACGCTCAATGGGTCCACCATCACCAACAGCTATTCGATTAGCTCGGTCGGACGTTATGAGTCCGGTATTCCCACTAATGGCGACATGCTCGGCGACTTCACAAATTTCGAAGGCTATCCCGATGTAGCGGCCTTCTATGCCAGTGCGGTCTTGACAGGTTTTTCTGATCTGTGGCAATTTTCTGAAGGTTATTTCCCCCATTTGGGAGACATCACAGATGTCGTTGAAATTACCAACACGCTCGATGAACTGTACGCAGGCAAGACCTTGCAAATTGACGCCACACACACATATCCCGTGACCTATCAGTTGCTTGAAGCGGTCGACGGTGTGAGTATCGGCGCGAATGGGTTGCTTAGTGTGCTCGACACGGTTCCTGGCGGCACAGAAATCACCGTGGTCGTGACCAGCAAATACTGTGCATCTTGCTCAGATGAGTTCACCGTCACAATCATGGAGAACAATTATGAGATTTCCGCGACATCCGAGCAATTGGATTTCAACTGGATCCTTGGCGTCTCCGATGCCAGCACGCATGAAGCGCTTCACGGAATCGTCGTGTTGTACAATGGCGAATTGTATACTGGAGAAGTATCCATCGTCTCGACGAATGAACTCGTCGCAGTCATCGATGGTGACAAAATCATCGCGGTTGGCGATGGCACTGCGTTCATCAATGTGGTCATCGACCAACAGACATTGTTCTCGATCGAGATTAACTCCATCATGTATCAACCGGTCACAACCACTGCGGAATTTTTGGCCATCGGTACCAATCTCACGACATTATCAGGGAAATACTTATTGATGAATGATCTTGATTTTGGCGGCCAAGCGATATACGCATTTTCATCATACAAGACGAAGAACAGCCCGAGCGCATTGGCATTTTCGGGTATCTTTGATGGAAACAATCATACGATAGCCAACTTTGAACCGCATCAGAATCAGCTCGATTCCACTGATCGCGACCGTTCTATCTTCGGTTATTTGACGCCTAGTGCCATTGTTAAGAACACCAATTTCATCGGCGCAATCGGACGCGAGCGGACTTCTGTGGTTGCGAACTGGAACGAAGGAACCATTGAGAACATTTATGTGGAGATGCTTTTTGTATCCACATCGACCAGCGACAACCGCACCGATGTGAATGCCGCGGGCATCGTCGTGGCGAAAAACCGTCTGGGTGCCACGGTATCCAACTGCATCACCGTTCTGGAATTCGCAGCGGGAGCGACAACGCAGTATATCGGTGGCGTCATAGGCACCAATTCAGGTGTCGCAAGCGATATCTTCACAATCACCAACAATGCAACTACCGAAGCCATCCACAAGCCTTATCCCGAAGGCACCGTGACCAATGCCGGTCGTTTTGCGGATCTGGAGGCGTTCCACGATGATGCCGATGTCGACAATTTCGGCGCAGACTGGGTCATCAACGAAGGGTTCTATCCTTATCTCAAAGAATTGACCGATACTGTGGTCATCACGAATACGGTCGACAAGATTTATGTCGGCACATCGTTGCAGATTTCAGCCACCAGCACATATGGACTGTTCTATCAATTGGCTGAAGCGGTCGATGGCGTAAGTATTTCCGCGACCGGCGTCCTCTCGGTTCAATTGGACGCGGTACTGGATACGATGATCACCATCCATGTCTTGAGTCACTTTGGGGTTCATCAAGACGCCATCACCCTGAAGATTTCAGAAAACAACTTTACGGTCACAGCCGAAACGGACTCATTCGAGTTCGACTGGATTCATGGCCACAGCCCCGTTCAAGACACTGAAGCCGCGCTCGGAATCACCATCTACAACAATGGTGATCTCTATACCGGTGATTATGATCTCGTGATCAGTCATCCGAATGTGGTCAAAGTCGAAGACGGAATGGTTATCGCTATGGGAGATGGAGATGCCACCATCGACATTCAAGTCGAAGGCCAAACCATTTATACCCTGAATGTTCAATCCGTCATGTATCTGCCGATTACCACAATCGAGGAATTCGCGGCGATTGGCACAAGCGAGCAGACACTGGCACAAAAATACAAATTGATGAACGACCTCGATTATGCCGGCCAAGGCTTGCCAACGCTTGCGCATTACAGCGCAGGCTACACGTCGAATATCAAGGGCTTCTCCGGCGTGTTCGATGGTAACGGTTATTCCATCAGCAATTTCTACCCGTATTATGCCGCGAATCCGGGGATTGTCGCAAATCATTCTCCCTTTGGAACAGTGGCATTGACCGGTGTCATCCGCAACACGAACTTTACCGGCGTCCTGATCAAAACACGCATTTCGGCCGGTATCGCCACAATGAACTACGGCTTGATCGAAAACTGCTTCGTCGAAGTTCATGTCACCTACAACACCACTTCGGATGTCAATAACCCCATGGGTGGTATCGCTTCGAAAAACTATGGCACCATCCAAAACAACATCGTGGTCATGACCGTTCAGGACGGCATCAGCACGGTGAATATCGGTGGCATCGTCGGCAGAACCTACGAAGGCTCGTTGAACTTGAACTCGATG
>JAQVTV010000186.1 GCA_028699855.1 Candidatus Izemoplasmatales bacterium
ATAATGATTGGAAGTAAGGCGACAGATTCTTCAAAAATGCCGAAAAACGCACCGAACACCATAAAAACCAGGATGACCAGCCGAAGCAAAAGGTACTTATTGTCTTTAAACCGCGCAATCAGTTTTTTCAAAAGCACTTTAATTCCGTCAGTTTTGTCCATAACTGTGAACGCGCCGCCAAGTATCAACAAGAAGATCGCGATCATCGCGATGCTCAATCCATCGCTTGTCCCAAACACGAGAAACGGTGCTAAAACCCATTTCCATATCGGGAGCAATTCGGGGTTGTCAAGATAGGCGAACGTACCGGGAATGATTGAGAGGTTCTCGTCACGCGAAAACGCGCCTGCGGGGATGACGCGTGTCATAATCCCGGCCGCGATCATCAATAAAAACAGAATGATCACCACGCTGATAAAACTCTTTTTGGAAATATTGATGAGATTGGGTCGGTTATCCATGTTTCATTCCTCCGTCACTAGAGTATTTTCTTGTATATCAATTTACTTCGTTCGCCCAGGCGATACATTTCATGATCTTCCGGCAATAAGACATGTTCAATATACGTGCAGCCCACGCGCTCCATAGTTTTTCTTGACGCGATATTTTCCGGATTGCACGTGATGATGACCTCGCTCAAGCCCACAGCGCTTGCCAGTTTGAACAACAATACACAAGCTTTGCTCGCATAATGATGTCCCCGATACGCTTCATGGATACCATAACCGATGTGTCCTGCGTAATAGAGCTCGTCGCTCGTCCCCACGCGCAGCGAACACATACCCACCACGCATGCATGTAAAACGATCGAGAAACGGTAAGACATCTGATACTTCTTTTCCGGAATCGCCTCGGTAATGCGGTCAAGCCGTAAGCGAATGTGATCATCCTCGAGTTCTGAAGACAGCGTTCGGTAGATTTTTCGCAGGTCTTTCGTATTCATTCCATCACACCTTTATCGGTGATACACGTTCGTTATCTGAGGGTATTATATGAAAAATACCCACAATAATCAATGTAGGTCTCATTTTTTGTGATGCGTTTGCCAAAGTACGAAAGCGCATGATAGATCCGTGCTCCGTTTCGACGTTCATCCCCATCATCATGACGGTGTATCATGCAAGAAAAAAGACCCCCGACAACGCGGGGGCCTTGAAACACAGATCACCTATTTTACAATCCCGATACCGACATCTTGCCCACGCGTACGCTTGGTGAAGTGATACCAAAGTAGCTGGTCTTGACGTCATTTGCGACTTGTTTGACATCTTGAAGCAATGTAACGAAATTTCCGGATACCGTAATCAATGCGACGGGTTGTCGGAGTGTTCCGTTTTCAATCACGAACCCGCTTGCCTGGAGCGAAAAATCACCGCTGATCGGATTGGCACCCGAGTGCGCGCCTTGAACTTCAGTGATATAAAGTCCGTCTTGAATTGTTTGAAACAAATCATTCAATGTGGCTTCTCCCGGAAGCAAGGACAGATTCGTCGGCGCAACCGCTCCTGAAAATCCGTTTCCAGTCGATGACACTTTGTCTTTACGCGCCGTCAGCAAATTATGCAGATACGTCTTCAACGTTCCTTGCGAAATCAATTCCTTGTAACGCGTCGCGACGCCTTCGTCATCGAACGAACGACTGGAAGTGCCCTTTTTCATGAACGGATCATCCACGAGCGTGACGTGTTCCGACCCGATCACCGTATCGAGTCTGCCTTTGAGCAGAGACATGCCTTTTTGAACGTTGTCGGCGGAGAACACGCCTTGAAATGCGGATAGAAATGTACCGAATGCATCATTCTTGAAAATGATGTCATAATCATTTGAAGGCACCGCTTTCGCACCTAAGGCTTGCGTCGCTTGTGTGACGATGTCTTGACTTAGCGTGTCGATATCAAAATCAGCGAGTTCATTGCTGATGATCAAATCGAATGCCGTGCGTTGATCGCTGTCGTCTTTGACGATTACTTGCGCACCGAACATCGCGCCATTGGTTTGGTCGTTCAATTTAAGGCCCTTGGTGTTGTGTAACGTCACGTTGCGCGTGGATTCGCTGTAAAAGCTTTCCACCACTTTGACTCGGGGGTCGAGTTGATGCACTCTGGCGTCCAGTTTTTTGACCAAATCGATCTTGTCGAGCACATCGATTTCTGCGAATGCCTTGTTATATACGCCTTCGAGCTGCACGTAATGCGCGTCGCCCGCATAGATGATCGGTTCATCCGGAGAATCGATCGCTCCGGCATTCTGAATCATTTTTTCGATGATCTCGGGAATCGAGGCATCGTCGAACACTTCCGTGATATACGAAGCCATTTTGCCTTGATAAACGCCTTTGATATTCATGCTCGAACTTTCGGCGATCTCGTATTTTTCGAGTTCGCCCTCAAACACTTCGATACTTAAATCCTTGTTACCGGAAATAAAAACTTGAACATCCGTAAAGCCTTGCTTTTTAGTTTCTAGGAATAATGTGTCGATATTCATCTTATTCGGCTCCTTTCTTGCCGCCAACCGTGATGGCGGACACGCGAAGCGTCGGTTGTCCCACATTGGCAGGAATCGATCCGGACACAGAGCCGCACATGCCTTGGGCACTGGCGAGATTATTCCCGACCATATCGATTTTCGTCAGGATATCCGCGCCATTGCCGACCAACGACGCACCGCGGACGGGTTCTGCGATTTTCCCGTCGCGAATCAAATAGCCTTCACTCACGGCGAAGTTGAAATCGCCGGTTCCGGGATTCACTGATCCTCCACCCATCTTCTTGGCGAACAAACCATAGGAAGTGTTTGCGATGATTTCATCGAATGTCGCGGAGCCGTTGTCAATAAACGTATTGCTCATTCGCGATGTCGGCTGGTACTTGTAAGACTCACGACGCGATGAACCGGTCGGTGTATGATCCATTCTTCTCGCATTGAGAAAATCGACCATATAAGATTTCAAAACACCCTTCTCGATCAATACTCTTCGTTGTTGGGGATAACCTTCATCATCATAATTGGCGGATCCCCATGCGTTTTCAATGGTGCCATCGTCGATGGCGGTCACGATGGGCGATGCG
>JAQVTV010000187.1 GCA_028699855.1 Candidatus Izemoplasmatales bacterium
GCCATTCCGAGTTGGTTCACTCCGGAAATGATCCAGGAAATCAACACATCCATCAAATAGACGAACCCCTCGGTAATCCAGACTCCAACGGGGCCGAAAGCAAGGAAGAAAACCAGAAACATGATCAATGCGAAGATTGGAAGCCCCAACCATTTATGGGTCAGGATCCGATCGATTTTTTCGGTTGAGGAAACCATCTCGAAACTGGGACGCGTCAGCACTTTCTCAATCACCGACATGATGAGGTTGTACCTGGCATTCGGGATGACCATGTCCAAATCTATCGGGTAGTTCTTGATTTCAAGGTGGTATTGATCCAGAATCGCTTTGACCCGCACCTTGTCGTCGATGGGCGGGAGTGCGCGCAGCCCATCCTCGATGAAGCGGATCGCCAGAAAGCGACTGCCGATCAACGATTGAAACCGTTCAATCGTCGCTTCGATATCTTGAGGATAAGTGACGCGATGTTCTTGGGGCAGATATGTATAGTGTTTGAGAAACTGAATCAGTCCGTCCATCCCGTGCTTTCTGCTTGCGGTAATCGGAATGACCGGAACACCCAATGATTCACTCAATAGATCGATATTGATATTTTCGAGTTTCTTCTCCACGATATCCATGCAGTTCAATGCGACGACAACCGGAAGATCCGCTTCCAAAAGTTGATAGGTCAAAAAAAGGTTTCGCTCCAAATTCGAAGCGTCCACGATATTGACGATGAGATCCATGTCTCTCTTGATGACGAACTGGCTGGAGATGGCTTCTTCCAGAGATATCGTCGATAGCGAGTAGATTCCCGGAAGATCGATGATTTCCGCCTCGAACAAACCCGACTTCAATTTGCCGGATTTCTTTTCCACCGTCACTCCCGGCCAATTGCCCACAGACTGGTTTAATCCGGTCAACCCATTGAAAACCGTCGTTTTTCCCGAATTCGGATTGCCGACCAAAGCGATCTTTTTCATGGCGTCACAACCTCAGTCTTCTCGACTTCGATCATCCGCGCTTCGGCCTTGCGAAGCGTCAGCCGATATCCCCGGACCAAAATCTCCATAGGGTCTCCCAATGGCGCAAGCTTCATCACTTTGATTTTGGTTTTCGATGTCAACCCCATATCAATGATGCGCTTTCTGAGATTGTTCTCGTGAATGTTTTTAATGACACATGTCTCTCCTGGCTTGATGTCTTTCAATGTCATGACGTTCCTCCGTTTGTTAGTTGTTGCTAACATTCTTGTGAAAAAAAATAGTCTTTCTGAACTCACGACAATTATAGTTTATCCCCTGATAGTTGTCAAGATATTTTTCGCAATAAAAAAACGCGTTACATCGCTGTACGCGCTATTTCCATATCAATCAAACTTTTTTTCATTCTTGCTCCTCCACCATAATTTCCATAACGGCCATCCTTTTGGATGATGCGATGACATGGCAGAACAAAGGGCAACAGATTGCGTGCGACCACATTCGCTGTCGCGCGCACCGCGCGCTCATAACCCGCCTTATGTGCCAACTCCGAATAAGATAGGGTCGTACCATATGGCACTTGAGCCAAAGTCTCCAAAACTTTTCTTTGGAAAGCGGTTCCCTGAATTTCATAAGCAAAAGTCATGTGTTTCAACGTCCCCGAAAAAAACGCGTTCAACTGAGACGCAGCGTTCTCGGCATGGACCGATGGATGATGTCCGCTGACAGGTTCGGACGTTGATCGGATCCAATAAACTTTCTCGCCATGAAGATCAATCGCCATGTGTCCATACGGAGTAGAAAAAACATAATGTTCCATTTATTTTCGCCCCACTCTTTTAGTTGCGATGATGTTCACTTCGGTCTCGGCCACATTGGCCAAGATGATTTGACCGATTTCCACCGGAGCTTCGACCATCAAATCTTTCAAAGCATACATCACCTGACGAATTTTTCCCTTCGGAATATCCTGGTCCGTCTTGACAGAAACCATCGGTTGGTTTCCATGAACCACGGGGATGATTGAGGTGATGGTTCGGGTGGGATTGAGCACCTCTTTCTTGGCGTAATCCTTCCCCCTTGGACACTGGAATCCCGTGACGCTGATCACTTCGTTCTCTTTGAGTTCCACTTCCAACGTGCATCCGAGCGGACAGTTGATACAGGTGATTCTGCGTACATCGCTCATCGTTTCTCATCCTCCTCGACTGCAATCATGATGCGCTTCGTGTGGGGTCGCTCCTTGAGCCACGATGTAGGTATGATGATCTGTTCCATTTCGCCTGGGGTTAACACACGTTTGAGTTTGTGCGATAGACGCTCCTCATCAAAATAGAGGGAGACATATGTGTTTTCATACACTTTGTCCACACGAAAACGGATGACGATCATTTTGTCCGGATGGGACAAATATACAGAGGTCGGGACACTGTAGCGACACCCTTGACCCGAAACGATCGGAATCTGTGAATCATCAAATTTTTGATCTTGGACGAAGGCTTGGGCATATTTGCCTGCAAGCGCGGCTTCTTCGCTGACATAATCGACCAAATCATGAACGTGGAGTACGTTCCCGCAAGCGAATATTCCAGGGACCGAAGTCTCGAATCGACTGGATACCAAAGGGCCTTGCGTTTTGGGATTGATCTTTACTCCCGCTTTCCGGGACAACTCGTTCTCCGGGATCAAACCCACGGATAGAAGCAAAGTATCGCACGACACTTCCTGCTCTGTTTCTTTGATCGGGTTGAGATGTTCATCCACCATCGCATATGTGATTCCTTCCACGCGATCCTTACCATGGATTTTGGTCACGGTATGGCTGAGCTTCAAAGGAATGTCATAATCATCGAGACATTGCACGATGTTACGTTTCAATCCGCCCGAGTATGGCATGATTTCCAATACCATCTTGACCTTCGCGCCTTCCAGCGTCAATCGACGCGCCATGATCAAACCGATATCGCCTGAACCGAGAATCACAATTTCACGACCGGGAAGATAACCATCGATATTCACAAACTTTTGCGCGGTTCCCGCCGAAAATATGCCTGATGGGCGATATCCCGGCACATTCAACGCCCCACGCGGGCGTTCCCTGCATC